>NZ_JBJDRI010000015.1:0-90655 GCF_044987425.1 Microbacterium sp. ZW T5_56
GAGCGACGCTGCGTGCGCACGGTGGCCGTGGCCGGTGCCTTCACGATGCGACCCTTGGTCCCCTCGGGGATGTCCAGGTCGGAGTACAGGTGCGGGCTGGACGAGTAGGTCTCCGTGGGCTCGGGCTGGCCGAACTCCAGAGCACGGTTGATGAGAGCCCACTTGTGCAGGTCCTCCCAGTCGACGAAGGTCACCGCAGTGCCAGTGCGACCGGCGCGACCGGTGCGACCGGCACGGTGCAGGTAGGTCTTCTCATCGTCGGGGATCGTGTGGTTGATGACGTGCGTCACGTCATCGACGTCGATACCGCGAGCGGCGACATCGGTCGCGATGAGCACGTCGCGCTTGCCGGCCTTGAACGCGGCCATGGAGCGCTCGCGCGACTCCTGGCTCATGTCGCCGTGAACGGCCGCGGCGTTGAACCCACGGTCGCTGAGCTCGTCCACCAGCTTCTGGGCTGCGCGCTTAGTGCGGGTGAAGATGACGGCCTTCTCGTGGCCGTTCGCCTGCAGGATGCGCGCGATGATCTCGTCCTTGTCCAGCGAGTGGGCGCGGTAGATCACGTGCTTGATGTTCGCCTGCGTCAGACCCTCGTCCGGGTCGGTGGCGCGGATGTGAATCGGGTTGGTCATGAAGCGCCGCGCCAGGGCGACGATCTGGCCCGGCATGGTCGCCGAGAACAGCTGCGTGTGGCGGATCGCGGGAATCCGCTGGAAGATCTTCTCGATGTCGGGGAGGAAGCCGAGGTCGAGCATCTTGTCCGCCTCGTCGAGGACCACCTCGGCGGCCTGCGACAGATCCAGGAGGCGCTGGCCGGCGAGGTCGATCAGACGGCCGGGAGTGCCCACGACGATCTGCGCACCTGCCTTCAGCTGCTCGATCTGTCCCTCATATGCCTTGCCGCCGTAGATGGCGACGACGCCCGTGGAACGGTTCGAGGTCAGCAGTTCCATGTCCTCGAAGACCTGCACCGCGAGCTCACGAGTAGGAACGACGATGAGCGCCTTCACTCCGGGAGTCGGGTCCTGGCCGAGGCGCTGAACTACGGGGATGCCGAAGCCGAAGGTCTTGCCGGTTCCGGTCTTGGCCTGACCGATCACGTCCTGCCCGGGCAGAGACAGCGGAATGGTCTGCTCCTGAATCGCGAACGCATCGATGATGCCCTTGGCGGCCAGAGCATCGACGATGTCCTGGTCGACGCCGAGATCGGCGAAAGTTGTCACTTTTTTCGAGCCTGTCTGGCAGTGAGCCTGCCGGGATGAAGGTTCCACGCCCTTCTCTCAGCCACAGGCGCGGCGCTCCGATCCGACGCCGGAGCGCACCCAGCCTACCGGAGGCCGCTGCGAGAGCCCCGGATGACGCGCTTTCGAGCCCGGCGCTGCCGGATTCCGTGTGCGCGATGACACTCCCAGTAGGCTGGGCGCGTGGTGAACTGGTTCTGGAAGCGGCGACCCGCCGGGCGCACCCTGCTGCTGCGCGGGCGCGACGAGTTGAGCGATGCGCAGCGCGTCGACTTCTCGGAGCTCGCGCCCGACATCGACACCTTCCTCGGGCAGGCCGCGTACCTGCAGCTGGGGTACTTCGAGACGCTCAGCCGACTGATCCGCAACACTCCGGATCTGGAGGAGAAGGAAGCGCTGTCGAAGGCCGCCGGTGCGGCCCTCACCAAACATCAGGGTCTGTGCGAGGTCATCACCTCCCGTGGCGAGGTACCCACCGAGGTGATGCTCCCCTTCCGCGAAGAGCTCGACGGATTCCGCTGGAAGACGATCGGCAAGCGCCCGCGCGAGACCATGCTGTCCGTGCACATCACCGCCGGGATGCTAGATGACTTCTACATCGCGCTGGCTTCCAGCTACGGCGAGACCGGTCGCCGAGTGGTGCGGATCCTCGGCGCGGATCCCGATCGCGAGGCGATCGCCGAGATCCTGCGCCACACGATCGCCGCCGATGACGAGTGGCGTTGGCTGCTGTCGCTGTGGGGACGGCGCCTGGTGGGGGATACTCTGCTCGTCGCTCGCGCTGCGCTGCGGCCCGCTCGACTGGACTCGGATGAGGAGAAGCAGGTGGAGCCGGTGTTCACGGCGCTGATGGCGAGCCACGCGAAGCGCATGGACGCGATCGGGCTCGCCTCCTGAATCGACGACCTTCCCGACGTTATGAAGAAGGACCCGCACCTCAGGTGCGGGTCCTTCTTCGTAACGTCTGATCAGGCGATGCCGAGACGTGCATCCTCCGCGGTGTCATGCGACAGACGCAGGCGCGTGAGGATGAGCGTGCCGACGATGGCGACGACGATTGCTGCGCCCAGGCTGGCCACCCACATCCACACACTCGACTCGGCCACGCCCGACCAGGTCAGGGCGGTGTAGACGATCGCTGCCGACGCGCCGCCGAGCGCGCCGCTGACCGCTACGCCGCGGGATGCGCGGGCGGGGAGCATCGCGTGGGCAGCGGCACCGAGCAGGATGCCTCCGATGACCGCGAGGAGGACGTACATATCAGGCCACGAACCCGACGCGGCGCGACTCCTCGGTGCCGATCTCGATGTAAGCGAGCGACGCCGTGGGCACGATGTAGGCGTTGCCCTTGTCGTCGGCGAAGTTCACGAAGGCGGCCTTCGACTCCAGCGCCTCGGCGACGGCGCTTCGCACGTCGTCTGCGGACTGGGAGGTTTCGAAGCTGAGCTCGCGACCGATGTTGGCGATGCCGATGCGGATCTCCACGATGTGTCCTTCCTCTGCCCCCGGAAGGGGCGAACACCCACAGCCTATGACACCCGTCGGGCCTCGCGCCGCGTGCACGCTCAGGGCGAACGCCGGCGCGGTGAATCGTCGAGACGCGCGCCCTCGGCATGGCGTACGGGAGGCAGCGGATGGGCCCAACCGCCGCCGATGTCTGACCCTCCCGCTAGCGTGGTGACATGAGCACGAACACCCCGACGACGCCAGAGAAACACGGTGCGACGGTGGATTCGGCTCCTCTGGCGCACAAGTTGGATTCGCGCCAGAGCGCCGTCGTGGCTTTGCCTGCGACGGCCGATGCCGTCGTGATCGGCGCTCCGGGCACGGGCAAGACGACAACGCTCCTCGCCCGTGCACGACAGCTGCTCGCCAGCGGGGAGCGCGGTACAGACGAGCTGTTGGTGCTCACTCCGTCGCGTCTCACGGCCACGCGGCTGCGCGATGATCTCGGATTGTCCGTGGGGCGGGCCACGCCGGGCGCGCTGGCCCGGTCGCTCGGTTCGCTCGCCTTCCAGATCGTCCGCGCGGCCATGGTGCGTGACGGTCGGCCCGCGCCGCAGCTGCTCACGGGCGCCGACCAGGACCGTATCGTGGCGGACCTGCTTCACGGCGATGAACAGGACGCGCAGGAGAGCGGACGATCACCGCGGTGGCCGGATGAGCTGCCCGCCGCGGCACGCAATGCGAAGGCGTTCCGTTCCGAGCTGCGCACCGTGATCGACGAGTGCACTGAGCTCGGGCTCGACCCCGCTGAACTGTCCCTGCTGGGCGAGAGATGGAGCCGGCCGGTGTGGACTGCCGCGGCGGGCTTCATCGCGGACTATCGCGACGTGACGGCTCGGATGCGCGCCGCGCACCGTGACGCGGCCGACCTGCTCGCGGAGGCCGCAGCCATCGTGCGTGCCGCGCCTTCGGGGTCGGCGGCACTCGCGGCTCTCGGTCCGATCGCGCGATTGAAGACCGTGCTGATCGATGACGCACAGGAGCTCACGCGTGGGGCCATCGGCTTGATCGAGGCGCTGCGGTCCCGTGGCGTCGCCGTCGTCGCATTCGGTGACCCGGATATCGGCTCCGGTGCGTTTCGCGGGGTGACGCCGGAGTTGTTCGCACAGTTGGCCGTCCTCCTCGGCGACGTTCACGTCCTGGACGAGTCTCATCGAGCGACTCCCGCGATCTCGCGGCTCATGCGCGTGGTCACCCAGGCGATCGGTGTAGGCGGGCGCGTGGAGCACCGACGTGCGCCGGGGGACGAACTCGCCGATCCTCGAGTCGGGGCGCTCATCGCCGCCAGCCCCTATGAGGAAGCCGACGCGATTGCCCGTACCCTGCGTGACTGGCATCTCGTGAGCGGAGTCGAGTGGTCTCGCATGGCGGTGATCGCTCACGACACCCGGCAGGTCTCGTCGCTGGAGACCGAGTTGGCTGCTCGCGAGGTGCCGACACGAGCGGCCGGCGTGCAGCGCCCACTCGGACGTGAGGTCGTCGTCCGCCAGCTTCTTGAGGTACTGGAACTCGGTATCCAGCTGCCCCAGGACCGTGATCCCGAGAAGCTCGCGGGAGCCCTGCTCTCGCCCTTCGGCGGTCTCGATGCCGTCGGCCTCCGCCGTCTGCGCGCGGCACTTCGCCATCGAGAGCTCGCGGATGGCGGCACCACGGCGGCGGGGGAGCTGCTGCGTTCGGCATTCGAGCATCCGTTGGAGTTCGCTCTGCTGGAAGGGGCGGAGGCATTCGCGGCGGAGCGTCTCGCCACCACTCTGATGCGGGTGGCCGAGGCGTATCAGCGCGGTGAGACCGTGCACGAGCTGCTGTGGCTGATCTGGGACCGATCCCGTCGTGGGGGTGAGCGTCTCGCCGACGCTTGGCGGCGCATCGCCACCACCCCCGGTCCCTTCGCCGCTGAGACAGGACGAGCGCTCGACGCGCTGGTCGCATTATTCGAGGCGGCCAAACGCGCCGTGGAACGCGGCACCGATGCCGATCCTGCCGCCTTCATCCGCAATCTGCTGGGCAGTGATGTGCCCGAAGACACCCTGGCAGCGCCGGAGAGTGTGCAGACCGTGGCGGTCATGACCCCGGCTACGGCACTCGGTACCGAGTTCGACGCCGTCGTCATCGCGGGGGTGCAGGACGGGGTCTGGCCGAATGTCCGCCTGCGCGGTGGTCTGCTGGACAGCTGGCTGCTGGCCGACGCCGTCGTCGCCGCGCGCGCCGGCGACACGTCCACCAGCGTCCCGCCGGTCGCCGAACGGAGACGCTGGGCTCTGCACGACGAACTCCGACTCTTCGTTCGAGCGGTGTCTCGCGCTCGCACCCATCTGCTGGTCACCGCCGTCGACGATGACGACACCGGGCCGAGCGCTCTGTTCGGATTTCTGCCCGAGCCGAGCCGCACCGACGACGATCGGGCGGGAAGTCATCCGCTGACTCTGCGTGGTCTGGTCGCCCGCTATCGACGAGACCTCACCGCGCCGATCACCTCGTCACCGCAGCGCCTCGTCGCTGCCGGTCAGCTCGGCGCTCTTGCGGCCGCAGGCGTTCCCGGCGCCGCGCCGGCGCAGTGGTACGGGCTCGCGCCGACGTCGAGCGCGGCACCCCTGCGAGACCCTGGCCAGGCGCCGGTTCCGGTGTCTCCCTCGCGCATGGAGAACTTCGAGTCCTGTGGTGTGGATTGGGCCATTCGCTCGCTGGGGGGCGACACCCGAACATCCTCCCAGGGGTTGGGGACCATCCTGCATGCCGCGATGGAGGAGGTCACCGACGGCGATCTCGCCGAGCTGCAGCGCGTCGTGGACGAGAGATGGGGTGAGCTCGAGTTCGAGGCCGAGTGGCTCTCCACGAAGGAGAAGCGGTGGGCGCGCACCCTGGTGGAGCGTCTACACCTGTATCTGCTGCGCTTCCGCTCCGTCGGAGCGCAGCGCGTGGGCGCGGAAGCGCCGTTCGAGCTGGCGATACCGCTCGACGAGGAGGCGGGAGCCGAGCACGTGATCGTCCGTCCTCTCGACGCGGAGCGTGCAGAACTCTCGCCCGGCGTTCCCTATGCGGTGCTGCGTGGCAGCATCGACCGCGTGGAGGTTTACCCGCCGGGGGCAGGAGACGACATCCCGCAGGACCCGGATCGTCCCGGCACGCCTCGGGCCATCGTGGTGGACTTGAAGACGGGGCGCAGCGAGAGCCGCGTGCGCAACGATCTGGTCGAGGATGACGCGCAGCTCGCGGCGTACCAGCTCGCCGTCGGTGCGGGTGCCATCGCGGGCGCACACCCGGACGATGCAGCGGGCGCACGCCTGCTGGTCCTCAGCCAGACGCTCAAGGGCACCCACTGGCGGATCGCACATCAGGCGCCGCTCGGACCCGAGACGGCCGATGCCTTCGTCCAGCGCGTGATCGCCGATGCGCGGGGGATGGCGTCTGCGGCGTTCACGGCCAATATCGATCAGCACTGCCGAGTCGATCGTTTCGCGATCTGCGGCATTCACACCGTGAAGGCGGTGAGCGCCTCATGACGCTCCTGGATACAGCAGCCGGCACAGACTGGTCCGGGCCGCTGGGGCTGTCGGCAGCGACGATCGCCGCAGCGCTGGGACTTCCCACACCGACACCCGCGCAGCAGGAGGTCATCGAGGCGCCGCCCTCTCCGGCACTGGTGGTGGCCGGCGCCGGGTCGGGAAAGACCGAGACGATGGCTGGCCGCGTGGTCTGGCTCGTCGCCAACGGGCACGTCCGTCGCGATGAGGTGCTCGGCCTGACTTTCACGCGCAAGGCCGCAGGAGAGCTGGCCGAGCGCATCATGACGCGGCTCCATCGCATCGACGCCTTCGGCCGTCGCGGCCTGCTCCCGCATCTGGAGGAGATCGTCGCCACCGGTGTTCTTGCGCAGACCCCCGCGGATGAGCTCCCCGTCCTCCTCGATCGCCTGGCCCGTCGATACGGAACCGGCTGGGACACGGCGCGAGGGCTCGTGAGCGGGGAGGAGCTGCTGCGGCCGCGGGTCGCCACCTACAACGCTTTCGCCGATGCGATCGTGCGTGAGCACGCGGCCCGGATCGGACGCGATGCGGAAGCCTCGCTGCTCAGTCAGTCCGGTTCGTGGCTGCTCGCGCGTTCCGTTGTCATCCGCAGCGCGGATCCGCGTCTGGCCGATCGCGACAACGCGCTGTCGACCATGATCGATGCGGTGCAGAAGCTGGCGGGAGACGCTCTGGACAACCGCGCGGATCTGGACGAGGTGGCCGCGTACGGATCGGCGTTCGCCGATCGGCTGGAGCCCTACATCAAGACAGACGTCACTCCCGCCAATACCGAGAACGCGTGGGCGGCCGGACGTGGGCTGCCCATCATCGCCGGTCTCGCCCAGGACTATGCGCTCGCCAAGCGGGCCCAGGGCGTGCTCGACTTCGCCGATCAGGTTTCCGGTGCGCTGGAGATCATCGAGACCAGCCCCCAGATCGCCGCGGAACTGCGGGATCAGTACCGGGTCGTGTTGCTGGACGAGTATCAGGACACCTCGGTGCTGCAGACCCGCCTGCTGTCTTCGATCTTCCACGACCACGCCGTGATGGCCGTCGGGGATCCCCACCAATCGATCTACGGCTGGCGCGGGGCGAGCGCCGACAACCTCGATGCGTTCGGGTCCGCGTTCTCGCAGGAGGTCGCCCACCGCACGTATGAGTTGATGATCAGCTGGCGCAATGACGTGTCGATTCTCGCGTCGGCCAATGCCCTTCTCGGCCCCCTGCGCGGACCGGGGCGTCTGGAGGTCGGCGAACTTCAGCCGCGCCCGGGCGCTGGCGATGGCGTTGTCGACCACGTCTGGGCCGAGACGATCGACGATGAGGCCGAGGCGGTGGCGGAGTGGTTCGAGCGGGTGCGGGCAGAACACACCGAGGGGAACGGCGGCGGCGAGCACACGGGGGCGATTCTGTTCCGCGCCAAGAAGCACATGCAGCTGTTCGCGGATGCCCTCGACAAGAGGGGCATCCCGCATCGCATCCTCGGCCTCGGCGGGCTGCTGTCGACGCCCGAGGTCACCGATGTGGTCGCCGCGCTGCGGGTCGTGCATGACCCTGCCGCCGGCTCTTCGCTCATCCGCCTGCTGGTCGGACCGCGCTTCGCCATCGGCGTCGCCGATATGGCCGCGCTTCACGCCCTCGCCTCCACGCTGTCACGACGCGGCGCCGACGGCAGGCGCTTCTCCGAGGAGATGCTGGCTCGCCTGCGCGGATCGGCGGGGGCGGATGAGCAGTTGTCGATCGTCGACGCGCTGGATGTCCTGCGATCCCTGCGCGCAGACCACCCGCTGCTCTCTGATTTCACGGACACGGGCCGGGAGCGCCTGCGCGAAGCGGGCGACATGTTCGATCGTCTCCGACGCTCCAGCGGTCAGTCCGCGCCGGAGTTGATTCGACTGATCGAAGCGGAGCTGCGCCTGGACATCGAGCTGGCCGCGAACGAATCGCGCGGCCCGGCACGTGTCGCGTCTACACAACTGCGTGCATTCGGTGACGAAGTGCGAGCTTTCCTCGACGCGGATGAGCGCGGCACGATCGGCAGTCTGCTCGCCTGGCTCGCCCATGCCGAAGACACCGACGAGCTCATGCCGCGCCCGGAGCCTCCGCAACCCGGAGTCGTCCAGTTGCTCACCATCCACGGTGCGAAGGGTCTCGAGTGGGATGCCGCCGCGGTGGTGCGCCTCGTCGAGGACGAATTGCCGAAGAGCCCGCGGACCACGATGGGCTGGTTGTCCCTCGGCACCTTGCCCTTCGATTTCCGCGGTGACCGCGACGCGCTTCCCGAGCTTGTGATCCCGACGAGCGAGGGTGTCACGCGCACGCACATCAACAAGGCGATCGACGAGTTCAAGAAAGCGAACAAGGCGTACCAGGAGGAAGAGGAACGGCGCCTCGCGTACGTCGCGGTCACCCGGGCCCGCTCCCGCCTGCTGCTGACCGGCGCCGCGTGGGGAGGGCAGACGCGCGCGCGCGTTCCCAGCCGATACCTGCAGACGATGCTCGAGGCCATCGGGGCCGAGGAGCTGCCGACCGAACGCGCGGAGGGGGAGAACCCGGTCCAGCACGGCGGCCGCACGATAGCCTGGCCGTTGGACGCGCTCGGGGGCAGACGCGTCGCCGTGGAGGAGGCTGCGGCTCTCGTGGCGGCGACGGCGCCAGCCGAGCCGTCCCCGGAGCTTGCACGGCTCTTGCGCGAGCGTGAGCTGCGCGCGCAGATCCCGATAGCTCCTGCCCCGACGCGTATTCCCGCATCCATGTTCAAGGACTACGTCACCGGGTTCCGTCGCACCACCGACGCTCTCGTGCGTCCGCTGCCCGAACGGCCCTATCCGCAGACGCGTATCGGCACCGACTTTCACGCGTGGATCGAGCACCTGTACGAGATGGTGGGCTCCGGCACGTCGCTGGACGATGCGCTGTGGGAGAGTGACAGCGAATACGCGGGCGACGGCTCCTTCGGCGATGCAGTCGGTGACCAGCTCTCGGATGGGGACCCCTCGGCGACAGGCGCCGTCGCGGGCGGTCGAGACTCGGCAACGATCCACGGAGCCGGCGGCGAATCGAATGCGGAGGCGGAGCACGACTCTGAGCTCGCCCGGCACCAGCAGAACTTCCTGCGCTCCGAATGGGCGGGGCTGCGGCCGTTGGAGGTCGAGAGCGAGGTCAACTACGTGATGCGCACCCCGGCGGGCGGCGAACACATCATGATCTGCAAGCTCGACGCCGTCTTCCGACGCGAGGATCGGGGCGGACGCATCGAGATCGTCGACTGGAAGACGGGACGGCCGCCGGCGACACCGCGGGAGCGGCAGGAGCGTTTGCTGCAGTTGGCGCACTACCGCGTGGCGTACCACCACGCGCGCGGGATTGCGCTGGAAGACATCGACGTCGCGCTGTTCTACGTCGGCCATGATCTGGTGCTGCGCCCCGAGCAGGTCTACACCGAAGAGGAGCTTGCTGTGCTGTGGGACGAAGCTTCGGCGGCAGCCGCCGACGGCATCGCCGCCGTCACGACGTGACCGGCGAGGCAGTTGCGCAATGGCGATGACGTGCGGGGGCTCTGCCGCGCACGACCCGGTTGGGTCCTAGTCCTCCTGGGCCCAGCGGCGGAAGGCTGCTTGTGCGGCGCGCTCCGCCTCCTCCAGGTCACGCGAAACGCGGTCGGCGGCGTCCGGCGGGAAGATCAGCGGACCCGAATCGGTGAGTCTGTTAGCTTCGCGGGCGTCGGTCAGTACCTCGTCGTCAGAGACCAGGGCGACGGTGCCGGTGGCGGACTCCTCCGAGACCGGAGCCAGCGCGGATGCCGGGGCGCTCTCAGCTTCCTGCGCTGAAGCGCGTGAGGACAGCGGCCGCGTTGCCTCGTCGAAGAACGACGGATCGAGAGCCTGCGTGTCGTTCGGGTCAGCGCCCGCAGAGTCAGCGCCCGTATAGCCGGCGCCCGTAGAGCCGGCGCCCGCCGGGCCGGCGCCCGCCGGGTCAGAATGCCGCGGGTCGGTGCGATCCGAATCCACGTGTGAATCCCGGTGATTCGAACCCGAAGCGGTGTCCGCAGCGCTGGGATTTTCGCCGCCGGTCTGGCCGGAGGCGCGTCGCTCTGCATTCCCCTCGTCGCCGAGTTCGACACGATTGACTCGCACGCGCTCGTCGTCGTAGTACGACGGGTCCAGGGCCTGCGTGGCGTTCGGATCGGCGTCGATCTCCACCGCCTCAACACGGCGTCGTTCGTCGTTGTAGTACGAGGGGTCCAGAGCCTGCGTGGCGTTGGGATCGTCGGCGAAGAAGCCGCCGGAGAGTGCCGCCGTCTCCGTGGCGTTCGCGCCGAGGAAGGCGAGATCGGTCGGGTCGTAGGTGTCGGTGTGCATCGACGTGTCCACCCCATGCGGGGTCGTCTGCGGTACCGTGCGCAGCGCGGCGAGCGCGTCATCGATGTCGGCCTTCGCCGTGCGAGGCCGCAGGTCATCGTCGCGGACGTCCTCGGCGAGCGTATCCAGCATGGTGGCGGCGTCGTCGACCACGTTCGCCTCCCGGATGTCGCGGCCGTGGAGCAGCCACCGTGCGACGTCGAGTTCGGAATGCAGGCGAGCGCGCGCGAGGATCATCTCGTCCGGGGCACGGTGCGAGGCGGCGATGTACGACTGGTAGACCGAATCGATGGCGTCGGGGGCGTACATCAGGAACTGCAGATCCACAGCCGGATCGGTGACCTGAAGCGCGTGCCAGTCGATGACGCCCGACACGGTCGGCACGCCGTCGCGGTCCTCGTACACAAAGGCCGATGCTGCGGTGCCCCCGAGCGTGACGGCAGGCTCGAACTGCCACATGGTGTCGTCGTCCAGGACGTCACGCCAGCGGACCATCAGGCGCACCGGCACCCGACCCGTCGCCGATGACTCGTCGAGCACGCGCCGAGCGTCCTGACGGACTTGTTCAGCCGTGCGGTGGGGGAGCCCGGCATTGCGCACGAAGGAGGCGGGCAACGCGTGCACAGCCGCGAGGGTCTCGCCGATGGACGCTGCGACGCCGCGCCCGGGCGGAATCTCCTCGGCATCCACCTGGTAGCCCGGAAGGTAGGAGGTGACGAACACGCGTCGACCATCCAGCGGTCCCACCCCGAGGAAGCGGGGTGCTTCGAAACCGAGGAGGGCTCGCACCCCGTCCGTGAGGGCGCGCAACGCGAGTGCCTCGGAAGCGAGCTCGACGTCGACGGCCTCATCGCGCGGGAGGCGAACGACTGCGCGCGCCCCGTCGGTGAGCGTGATCACCGCGGACTCATTTCGGCCCTCCCCGTGCGCAGAAAGTGCCGTGGTGCCGACGATCTCGACTCCGGGGACTGCGGCCGTGGCCGCCGCGGCTAGAGTGAGAGGAGAGCGTGCCATGTGCTCAGCGTAGGTCGGCCATCGCGGCCCCCGCACACGCCACGCCCGCGAGAAGGGGAGTAGATGGAAGACGCGTCAGCTCCCGGGGTGGTCATCGAATTCGACCGTAGCGCCGACGAACGCACCGACCCGGATCTGATCACTCGCCTCATCGCCGACCCGGAGACGCGCGTCCTGCTCATCGACGCTGACCGCGCGCCCGTCGACGCTGACGGCGAGCTGGCGCTCGTGCCGGTGTCCGTCGCGCGTGATGTCGCTGCGCGATTGGCCACCGCAGCGATCACCACCGCCGAGGTCCCCCGTGACGCACCGAATGCTGGCTCGACGGCGCGCGATACGGCGTCACCGGGGGAGCGGTTCGGGTTCCTCGGCCGTCGCGACGGTGTCGCGATTCTGCTCTCGGCCGTCCCCGGTGCGGCCGAGCTGGCGCTCGGGCACCTCGC
Source organism: Microbacterium sp. ZW T5_56 (assembly GCF_044987425.1). NCBI lineage: Bacteria > Bacillati > Actinomycetota > Actinomycetes > Micrococcales > Microbacteriaceae > Microbacterium > Microbacterium sp. ZW T5_56. The sequence continues at coordinate 12,072 of NZ_JBJDRI010000015.1, forward strand.
CACGTGGGCGTCCTTGCGTGTGCTGCATCCTCGCCTGGCCGGCGCAGACGGCGCGCTGCTCCTCGAAGCCGTGAGCCTCGCACGCTGGATCCTCGACGCAGGGCACTGCGCATTCTGCGGGGCCGAGGCAGAACTGACCACCTCCGGATGGGCGCGACGCTGCACCGCCTGCGGCCGGGAGCACTTTCCGCGCACCGATCCCGCGGTCATCGTCGCAGTGACCGACGGCGACCGCATCCTGCTCGGATCCAACGCACTCTGGGAGCAGCGCCGATATTCGTGCTTCGCCGGTTTCGTTGAGGCGGGTGAATCGCTGGAAGAGGCGGTGCGCCGCGAGGTGCAGGAGGAGTCCGGGATCGACGTCGAGCACGTCGCGTATGCCGGTTCGCAGGCGTGGCCGTTCCCGCGCTCGCTGATGCTCGGCTTCCGGGCCCGGGCGCAGGATGCGCGAACGGCACACCCTGATGGCGAGGAGATCCTCGACGTGCGCTGGTTCACCCGCACCGAGATCCGCGCCGCGTATGCCGGCGAGTCCGACCTCCTGCTGCCCGGAAAGCCCTCGATCGCGCACGAACTCATCTCCAGCTGGGCTGCCGAACCGGACGAGGGCGAGCCGAACCCGCCGGTGGGTGAGCGCGCGTGAGCGCGCTGGACGGACTCGACGAACAGCAGCGGGAAGCGGCTTCGGTGCTGCGGGGTCCGGTGTGCGTGCTCGCGGGTGCGGGCACGGGCAAGACCCGCGTGATCACGCACCGCATCGCCCATGGCGTGGACACCGGCGCCTACTCGCCGAGCCGGGTCATGGCCGTGACCTTCACGGCCAAGGCAGCCGGGGAGATGCGTGGTCGTCTGCGTAATCTTGGTATCAGCGGGGTCGCCGCGCGCACGTTCCACGCGGCCGCCCTCGCACAGCTGAACTTCTTCTGGCCGCAGGTGACGGGTGAGCCGGCCCCCAGCATCATCGACAACAAGGTGCGCATGCTCGCGCACGCGGCCGACGGCCTGCGCCTCTCGCTGGACACCCCGACTCTGCGCGACGTCGCCTCCGAGATCGAGTGGCGGAAGATCGCGATGCGCAGCATCGACCAGTACGCCCTCACCGGGCGCACCGTGGGGCGATTGTCCAGCTCCGAAGTCGTCGCCCTGCAGCACGCCTACGAGAAGCTGAAGGATGAGCGCCGGCAACTGGACTTCGAGGACGTCCTGCTCGCGTGCGCGGGGATGCTGGAGGCCGAGCCTCGGGTGACCACGGCCGTCCGGGAACAGTACCGACATTTCACCGTGGATGAGTTCCAGGATGTTTCGCCGCTGCAGAACCACCTCCTGGGGCTCTGGCTGGGCGATCGCAAGGACATCTGCGTTGTGGGCGATGCCAGCCAGACGATCTTCTCGTTCGCCGGTGCCGACGCGAAGTACCTGTTGGAGTTCCCCCGTACCTACCCCGAAGCCGTGACGGTGAAGTTGGAGCGCAGCTACCGATCCGATCCGTCGGTGATCGCCGTCGCAAACGATCTGATGCGCGGACGCCCGGGGGCGCTCACCCTCGCACCACAGCGGCCGCCGGAGTCTCCGACGCCCGTCGTCACCACGTACGAGGACGAGCGCGATGAGGCCGCCGGAGTCGCCCGCGCCATTGAGAAGCAGATCGCCAAGGGCGCCGACCCGCAGCACATCGCGGTGCTCTATCGAGCGCAGATCCAGTCCGCCGCGCTTGCGGACGCGCTCGCGGCTCGTGGCATCCCCACCACCGTGCTGGGTGGCAAGCGGTTCTTCGATCAGTCGGAGGTGCGCCAGGCGGTGCTCGCGTTGCGGGCGGCGGCCGTGGCTCCCGGCGATCGCGGCTTCCTTCCGAACGTTCGCACGGTACTGCGAGAGATCGGGCTGACCGATGAGCCGCCGCCCGCCGGAGGCGCATTGCGCGACGCGTGGGAAGCGCGTGCCGCCCTGCTTCGCCTCGCCGAGGCGGCGCCAGAAGGCACCACGATCCGACAGTTCGCGGAACAGCTGCTTGCTCGCACCAAGGACCAGCATGAGCCGGTGCTGAACACCGTGACCCTGTCGACCCTTCATGCCGCGAAGGGCTTGGAGTGGGACCACGTGCACATCATCGGCTGGGCCGAGGGCCTGCTTCCGATCGCGTACGCGACCTCCTTCGAGGCGGTCGACGAAGAACGACGGCTGGCGTACGTCGGTGTCACCCGCGCCGCGCGAACGCTGGCGCTCTCGTGGGCTCGGGGGAGCGGACGGATCACGCGTAAGCCCTCGCGGTTCCTGCAGGAGATCGGCAGCCGCAGTCTTCGTGCGGCCGGTGTGTCCGCCAGAGTCGCCGGTTCTCGCTCCGCACGCTGACGGAGCGACTCGTACCCTCCCGCAGCCGATGGGCTGCGCCCGTGCGGCCCACCGCGGCGACACCGGTCAGTGGCAGCAGCTCGCGGATGAGCCCGATGGCCTCACCTAAAACGACCGGATCGGGGATCGGCGGATCACGCTCGGCCAGTTGCGCGACCAGGTGGGGCCACGCAGGATCCGCGTCTCGTTCGGCGAGCGCGATGCAGGACGTGCACGCTGTGATGCCGGGAATCACCGCAGGACCCACCCGTATCGCATCGAGCTCGATGACGAGCGGGACGTGCACGACATCGGCTGACATCCATGGCGCGGCAGCCACCGGCAGAGCGGCGTGCGCACTGAGAAGGACCACCGGCGCACGCCCGCGGAAATCGTCACGGGGGAGTCCCGGCAACGCGGACAGGCCGGCGGCGACGAAGTCCACGATGTCGAGTCCGCGCAGGGCCGGTGCCACTTGGAGCCGTGGCATGAGCAGACTGGTGTCCACCCGCCGGAGTGCGGGATCAATGCGAGCCAGGAAGCCGTCCAGATCATCCAGCGGTGCGCCGAGCCCCTGGGCTATCCGCGAGAAGTCCTGCTCCGCGATCCCGTGTTCCAACGCTCGCAGCACCCGCTCCTGCCAGCCGGGCGGATCGGGAAGCGAGGGCTCGGCGTGCAGTCCGAGCTGCAGCGTTCGAGAGTCCCGCCAGAGGGCGGGTCGGTCATCGTCAAGGCGGAGCATCACGGTCGTCATGACGACATCCTGAAGCTCTCGCTGGCTGCTCGGTCGGCTGTGCACAGGGCGCCCGGCGTGTTGCGCAGAGACGTCGTCCTGGGGAGGAGAAGACAGATGACGATCGGCCACCGCCGCACATGCGTGCAGCGATGGCCGATGGATCACAGCTCAGACGGGGCGCGGACCCTCGGGACCCTCCGCGTCACCTGCCGAGCCGTCCGCGGGGTCGTCCGTGTCGGTGAAGTCCTCACCGGAGAGCAATCGCTCCAGCGCGTCGTCCATCTCGTCCCGGGGTGCCGCCTCGCCTCGTGCGGCCGCCTGCAGGCGCCCGATGATGGCCGTGGGGTCGTCGATGTCTTCCGGCGTGGGCAGGAGATCGGGGTAGTCCCAGAGACCGTCGCGTGCCTCCGCGCCAACGGCAGCGGTGATCGCTCGCCACATGGCGCCTGCCTCGCGGAGGCGGCGAGGACGAAGCTCCAGTCCGACCAGGGCTCCGAGGGCACGTTCGGCTGGTCCCCCGACCGCGCGGCGGCGCCGCACCGCCTCCGCGATACGTCCGGCATCGGGCAGACGCTGGGTGGCCTCCTCGGTGACCACTTCGACCCACCCCTCAATCACCGCGAGCACGTTCTCCAGCCGCGTGAGGGCGGCCTGCTGTGCCTCGGAGCGGGGCGGCATGAGCGCTCCGGATTCCAGGGCCGCGCGCAACTCCTCCGGGTTCTCGGGGTCGAATCGATCGGCCATCGACTCCAGGGCACTGGTGTCGACTTCGAGCCCGCGGGCGTAATCGGTGAGCTGGGACAGCACGTGCAGGTGCAGCCACTTCGCGTGCCGGAACAACCGAGCGTGAGCCAGCTCGCGCGTCGCGAGATACAGCGCCAGCTGATCCTCGGGAACCTCCAGCCCCTGGCCGAAGTCGGCGAAGTTCTGCGGAAGGATCGCCGCCTCGCCGACGGGCAGCAGCGGGATGCCGACATCACCGCCGGAGACCACTTCCTTGCTGAGCCGGCCGATCACCTGACCGAGCTGGGCGGCGAACAGCGAACCGCCCACGGAGCGCATGATGCGCCCGGCACCTTCCACGACGCCACGCATCTCCTCGGGAGCCTGCTGGCCGAGCGCGTCGAGCAGGGCATCCGTGATGCTCGTGGCCACGGGCTCCGCGGCCTCCTGCCACACGGGCATGGTCTGCTCCACCCAGTCGCCGCGGGTCAGGGAACGAGCAGGCTGCGCGAGGGCGCTGATGCTGGTGACACCGCTCAGCCACAGATCGGCCAGGGCGAACGCCTGATCCAGATCGGCACGCTGGCCGCTGGTCACGCTCAATCCGTCCTGGTTGGCGATGTGCAGCGCCGCCGTGCGCGCCGAATCCCACGGGATCCCGCCGTCCGCGCCCGCGAAGGCACCCTGCATCTGCTGCATGAGACCTGCCAGCATGGTGGGGTCGATGTTCATGCCGGTGAGCTTCTGGATCTGCTCGGGATCGATCTGGCCGCCCGCTCCGAAGAGCTGGCGGAGCAGGTCCTGGAAGTCGTCTTCCGGGGAACGGTCCTCGTCTGTCACGTCAGCCGCCTTTCAGCGCTTTGCTGGGGTTGCGTTCTACGCTAGTCGCCGGACGGAGCCCGACGAGCGGGTTCGTGCATTCGGCTGTACGCCGCTCGCGAACGTCCCTCCCGGAAAGGAAATCGTGACGTTCTTCGACCCGAACGTGCCGCAGCAGAGCATGCCGACGACGAGCGACTCCGAGGAGCGCTGGCGCCCGTCGCGGCGGACTCTGGTCGGCTACGGAGCGCTCGCCGTGGCGCTGGTGTGCATGTTCGGACTCAGCATCCTCCCGTCGGGCTACGTCATCGAGATGCCGGGACCGGTCGTGAACACCCTGGGCTCTCAGGAGTCCGACGGCAAGGAGATTCCGCTCATCACGATCCCGGATGAGACCACCTACGAGACGGCTGGAACCCTCTCTCTCACCACGGTCTCGGTGCGCGGAAACCGGCAGTCGACGCCCAGCTGGTTCGAGCTGGCCGCCGCCTGGTTCAACTCGTCGCAGGCCGTGCTCCCCTTGGACGCGGTGTTCCCGCAGGGCGTGACCACCGAGCAGAAGCAGCAGCAGGACGCCCAGATGATGACCGATTCGCAGTCCGCAGCCACGGCCGCGGCCATGACGGAGCTGGGCCACCCGGTGCAGACCACGGTGACGATTCCGATGGATCCGGCGGAGGGAGCACCGGCTGCCGGGCTCCTGAAGGCGGGCGATGTGATCACCAAGGTGAACGGTGTCGCACCGACCGGTTCGCAGGACGTGATCGCCGCCGTCACCGGCAGCGAAGGCAAGCCGGTCACCTTCACGGTGCTGCGTGACGGAGTCGAGAGCGACTACACGATCACGCCCCGGCAGGGAACCGTCAACGGCGAGACCCGGTGGCTGGTGGGTGCCTCGCTCTCGGAGTCGTATCAGTCGCCGATCGAGGTCGACATCAAGCTCAACGACATCGGCGGACCCAGCGCCGGCATGATGTTCGCTCTCGGCATCATCGACAAGCTGACGCCGGGAGAGCTCAACGGCGGAAAGAACGTGGCCGGCACCGGGACGATCGACGCGGCGGGGAACGTGGGCGCGATCGGTGGCATCGCCCAGAAGATGCATGGAGCGCGCGACGCTGGTGCCGAGTACTTCCTTGCTCCCGCCTCGAACTGCCAGGACGTCGTCGGTCATATTCCCGACGGGCTGACGGTGATCAGCACGTCCACGTTGAGCGAGTCGGTCGACGCCCTGGAGACGATCGCCTCGGGAACCGGTATCGATGCGCTGCCGGGGTGCGCCGGATAACGCAGATCGATCGGTCTCGCATCCTCAGGGATCATGCTCAGCCGGGCGCGCCTAGGATGAAGAGGTGACCACAGCCTCAGCGCCGAATCAGGCCACCCCCAGCACCGGGCGACGCGTCGTCGTCATCTCACTCGTGATCGTCGCGGTCCTGCTCGCAGCCTTCTTCCTGTTCTCCAGCGTCTTCGCTGACTTCCTCTGGTTCGGCCAGCTCGGCTTCACGGGCGTGCTGACCACCCAGTGGATCGCGCGGATCGCGATGTTCGCGGTCGGATTCCTCGGAATGGCCGTCCCGCTCTGGACGGTGATCCAGCTGGCATACCGGATGCGTCCGGTGTATGCGCGACTCAGCTCGCAGCTCGATCGCTACCAGGAAGTCATCGAGCCGCTGCGTCGTCTCGCGATGTGGGGCGTGCCGATCTTCTTCGGCGTGTTCGCGGGACTGTCCGCGGCGAACCAGTGGCAGACCGCCGCACTGTGGTTCGCCGGCGTGAAGACCTCGGATGTCGATCCGCAGTTCGGGCTCGACACCGGGTTCTACATGTTCGCGATGCCGTTCTACCAGGCCGCTCTCGCGTTCACATCCGCCGTTCTGCTGCTCTCGCTGCTGGTCACGGCCTTCGTGTCGTACCTCTACGGCGCCGTGCGCGTCGGCGGGGGAGAGCTTCGGATCTCCAAAGCTGCGCGCATCCAGCTCGCGGTGGTCGCCGGTCTCTACCTCCTCGTGCAGGGTGTGAGCCTCTGGCTCGACCGCTACGCGACGCTGGCCGACTCCAACGCGTCGGTGACCACGAACGCCCTGAACATCACGGGCCCGACGTACACCGTCGCGAACGTCACCATTCCGGGACTCACCATCCTGTCGATCGTCGCGATCATCGTGGCGATCCTCTTCTTCGTGACGGCGGTCATCGGCCGCTGGCGTTTCCCGCTGGCTGGAACCGCCGTGCTGATCGTCGCCGCACTGGTCGTGAACGTCGCGATGCCATGGGCCGTGACCACGTTCCAGGTGAAGCCGAACCAGATCGAGTCGGAGAGCACGTACTACCAGCGCAACCTCGACATGACCAAGAGGGCATTCGGCATCGACTCGGTCGTGAAGACCGACTTCCAGGCCGAGACGACCGCCGAAGCCGGCCAGTTGCGCGCAGACGCCGAGACCACCGGTTCGATCCGCATTATGGACCCGGCGATCATCAACCCGACGGTTCGCCAGCTGGAGCAAGTGAAGCCGTACTACCGCTTCCGCGACACCCTCGACGTCGACCGCTACCAGATCGATGGCAAGACGCAGGACGTCGTGGTCTCGGTCCGTGAGCTCGACATGTCGCAGGCGCCGTCCAACTGGCAGAACCAGGCCCTGATCTACACGCACGGCTACGGCATGGTCGCGGCGGCGGGCAACCAGCGCACGGACGACGGCAGCCCGAAGTTCCTGGAGCAGGGCATTCCCGCCACCGGCTTCCTCACCGAGCAGAACCCCGACTTCCAGCCCCGCATCTACTTCGGTGAGTACTCGCCGCTGTACTCGATCGTGGGGGCGCCGAAGGAGTCGACGCCGGTGGAGATCGACTACCCGCGCGCGACCGATGGGGACTCTGTCACCAAGACCACGTTCGACGGCAACGGTGGCCCGAAGCTCGACAACATCTTCACCAAGCTCATCTACGCGATGAAGTTCCAGGCTGGCGACATCCTGTTCTCCAACAACGTGAACAACGAGTCGCAGATCCTCTACGACCGCGACCCGGCCACGCGCGTGTCGAAGGTCGCGCCGTATCTGACGCTCGACAACGACCCGTACCCCTCCGTGGTCGACGGGCGCATCGTCTGGATCGTGGACGGCTACACCACCAGCGCCACGTACCCGTATTCGTCGGGCGTGAGCCTCACGGATGCCACGAGCGACACCAAGGCGACCGGGCTGATGATCCCGGACAAGATCAACTACATCCGCAACTCGGTCAAGGCTACCGTGGACGCCTATGACGGCCACGTGACGCTGTACGCGTGGGATGAGGAGGACCCGGTGCTGCAGACGTGGCAGAAGGTCTACCCCAACACCCTGAAGCCGCTGACCGAGATGAGCGGCGAGCTGATGAGCCACGTGCGCTACCCGACGGACCTCTTCAAGGTGCAGCGCAGCGTGCTCGGCACCTACCACGTCGACAAGGCGCCGTCGCTTTTCCAGGGTGACAACCTCTGGTCCACGCCCACCGACCCCAACGCGGCGGAGACCGACCAGAAGCTGCAGCTGCCCTATTACCTGACGATGAAGATGCCGGGCCAGGACGAGCCGACGTTCTCGATGTTCTCCAGCTTCATCCCGCGCCCGATCGATGCGGCCAACGCCCGCAACGTCCTCACCGGCTACCTTGCCGTGGATGCCGACGCCGGAACCGAGGCAGGCAAGAAGAGCCCGGACTACGGCACCCTGCGGATGCTCGTCATCGACAGCGACACCACCGTCCCCGGCCCCGGGCAGGTGAAGAACTCGTTCGACACAGACGACGCGGTGACCCAGTGGGTGAACATCCGCAAGGTCGGTGGTGGAACGCAGATCCTCTACGGAAACCTCCTCACGCTCCCGGTGGGTGGCGGTCTGCTGTACGTGCAGCCGGTGTACATCCAGTCGACGGGTGCCACCAAGCTCGCGCGTCTGCAGAAGGTGCTGGTGTCGTTCGGTGACAGTGTCGCATTCGAGGACACGCTGAGCCAGGCGTTGGACAGCCTGTTCGGCGGCGACTCCGGTGCGCAGACCGGTGACACCGACGTGACGCCGGTGGAGACGGATCCCGATGCGCCGGTGACACCGACGCCGACACCCACACCCACGCAGAGTCCGGGCACGACGACCGCGCCCACCCCAGCGCCGTCCATCGACACGTCGACGGTGGAGGGTCAGCGCGACGCTCTCCTCCAGGAAGCCAAGACCGCCCTGAGTGACCGCCAGACGGCGATGTCGGCGGGTGACTGGACCAAGTACGGTGAGGCCGATAAGCGGCTGACTGAAGCTCTCGACAAGCTGATCGCGCTCGACGGTCAGTGAGCTACGCGAAGGGGGCGCCTGCTGCTGCAGGCGCCCCCTTCGCGTTCAGGTCTCGTCGCTCACCCGGTACTTGAAGCCGACGTGCGAGTCGGTGAAACCGAGCCGCAGATAGAAGCGGTGCGCATCGACGCGCGCGCGGTCGGAGGTCAACTGCACGAGGTCTGCACCGGTCTGCGCGGTCGCGATGTCCATGACCCAGCGCATCATCGCCTCGCCGATGCCTCGTGAGCGGAGATTGCTGGCAACGCGTACCGCCTCGACGAGAAGTCGTGTGGCACCGCGGCGCGCCAGGCCGGGAATCAGGGTGAGCTGAAGCGTCCCGATCACGCGCCCGTCGGCATCGACCGCGACCACGATGTCGTTCGCGGGCTCCTCGATGATCGCGCGAAGTCCCCGCTCGTAGTGGCCCCTGTCCGCTGCGTCGTTGCGGTCACCACGCGAGGCGCTCACCGCGTCGTCCGACATCAGCCGCATCAGGTCATCGAGGTCGGCGAGGTCCGCCCGCCGAAGATCGATCTCACCGGCGCGGATGGGGAGCGTGGTCGGGAGGGTGAGTGAAGGCAGCATGTCCCCATCCTGTCAGGCGTGCCGGCGGCGTCGAATGTCGCCGCGCGTCGCAGCGTTGCCTCGCGTTACCGCGCTCCGCTTCTCCGGGGGTGTGAACTGCCTAGGCTCGCCCACATGACAGCCTTCCCCTCGCTTACGATCACCGAGTCCATCCCCGACGTCACCGCTGACGAACGCGCCGACCGCCTCGCGTCCGCGGGTTCGGCCTGGGCGCAGCGCATCGACACCGACCCGACGACGGCCCGGCTCACCTACCGCGTTCGCGGGACGGGCGCGGGAGCGGTTGCCACAGCGGTTCGCGCCGGCGGGCATGAGTTCGTCGTTGACGAACCAGCCGCCCTCGCGGGTGACGACACCGGTGCCAGCCCGGTCGAGTATGCGCTCGGAGCCCTGATCTCCTGCCAGGTCGTGGTGTACCGCCTCTACGCGCACGCGCTCGGCATCCAGGTCGACGACATCCGCGTCGATGCGGAGGGCGACCTCGACGCACGTCGTCTGTTCGGTATCGACGAGTCCGTGCGTCCCGGCTTCACTGCCGTCCGCTTGACCGTGTCGCTGGAGGGCCCGGAGTCGCAGGAGCGCTATGAGGAGCTGCGTCGCGTCGTGGATGAGCACTGCCCGGTGTTCGACCTGTTCGCCAACCCGACACCGATCGACGTCACGGTACGCAAAGCCTGACATGGCAGAAGGCCCTCATCTCGCGATGAGGGCCTTCTTCTTGTTGCGGGGACAGGATTTGAACCTGCGACCTCTGGGTTATGAGCCCAGCGAGCTACCGAGCTGCTCCACCCCGCGGCACGAGATTCAGCTTACCAGATCCGAGCCACTGTCGATCTCGGCTCATCCTCGCGGGCGCCTCACGGCGCGCCGATATGACCCGGGTGACAGCAACAGGGCGAGAAAGTGACATCCTTAAGTTGATGAGCGAAGCATGGCAGGCGCAGTACGAGGCGGCATATGGAAACGAACTTGGGATAAAGAACGGTGACGCGAGTCAATTTGGCGTGAGTATTCGTCAGGTCACCTTGCGAAGCGGAAGCACATTCTTGCCACAACCAAGTGGCGTGACTGCTATCGTTGGACCCAACAATGCTGGAAAGTCCACACTCCTCCGCGAGATTCATCAAACGCTAACTAGCAGTTGGCAGGATCAACTCGCCGCGCGTCGTATCGTCGCGGACGTTGCATTAAGCAAGAGTGGGTCAACAGCGGACGCAATTTGTTGGGCTGCAAACAATCTGACATTCTCTCCGCCTCCGATTGGTCAAGGATTCAGTCGAGATGGAGGGAGCCAGTTTAGCCCTCATATCTTTTCCGCTTGGGAAAGAGAGGGTGATCGCCAATCTGCTTCTGTGCTGGATCTGGTCGCCCTGTATGGTGACGCTCGCGGACGGTTTGGAATTGCAGGTAGTGTTCAGGGGCGAGACGAATCCTCATCGCCGCCGATTCATCCCCTTCACCGACTTCAAGACTCGAAAGAACTCATGGACCGGTTGAGCGCGATCAGTCAGAGAGTCTTTGGGATGCCGCTTACGCTCGATACTCTGAGCACAACTGTTCGGCTTCGCGTTGGCACAATTCTTAGCCCCACCCCGCTTGTTAACGAGGTTTCAAAGGCCTTTCGTGACGAAATGGCGGCCCTGCGTGCCCTCGATGAACAGGGTGATGGTATGCAAAGCTTCATTGGTCAGATGCTTCCACTCCTTACTTCGTCATACAAGGTCGTATTGCTCGACGAACCCGAGGCGTTTCTTCATCCACCTCAGGCACGCGCGCTTGGGCGAGAGCTTGGGCGAATAAGCGGCGAATCAGGTACGCAAGTAATCCTAGCTACGCATGACCGAAACCTGTTGGTCGGACTTTTGGAGTCGGCGGCTCCCGTCTCAGTCGTTCGGATAATGCGCGATGGGACCACCAATTCGATCAAGCAGTTGGACGCCGATCATTTGACCGAGGTTTGGGGAGATCCGGTTCTAAAATACAGCGGAGTTCTAGACGGCCTCTTCCATGATATTTCCGTGATTGCCGAAGCTGAAGGTGACTGCGCTTTTTATCAGGCCTCGATCGACCACGTCATGCGAGATAGACTTCCCATGGTCGATGTCCATATGGTGCCGACGAGTGGAAAGGCTGCCATAGCCAAAGCCTGCCATGCACTTTCTTCTGCCTCTGTTCGAGTTGTCGCCACCGCCGACATCGACATGCTTGCCGATCGCCAAATGCTCGAGGGTCTCGTTCGGGCAGTTGGTGGTGAGTGGACTGATGAGATGAACAGACTCTGGAGCTCTGCGACATCCATTGCACGTGAACAACAGGAGCCAATCACCGTCGGTGCGGCGTTGCAAGCGGTCGCTGATGCGATGAAGGATTACAGTTCTGCGCCGCTGACAACGGCGCGGCGCAAGGAGATTGATGCACATTTGCGAGTTTCTCGCTCGTTCTGGAAGGAAGCGAAGTCGTACGGGATTGCCAGGTTCATGGGTCAGGCCGGAATGGATGTCCGGAAACTTCTAGACCTGCTCGATACGCAGGGCGTCGTGATCGTCCGATCCGGAGAGCTCGAATCACTTGCCCCTGATGTAGCCGTGGCGAAGGGGCCAGGCTGGCTAGCGGCTGCCATGAGTAGTGGGTCCCACACTGGGCAGTTGGCGCAGGAACATGTCGCGCGATTCTTTCTCCGCTGAAGAATCTCGTACGCACTGACTGACCAGTGTGCGCTCATCGGAACCGGCGGCTATCGTCATAGGTTGGCGCGGGTGCACTGACTGAGGGGACATCGGGCGAGTAACTGAAAGATGCACGCGTCGAGCTCTTCGCGAGTCTTGGCGGACGAACGTCCGCCCACGAGTGGCGTCGTCGATGTCGGATCGGTGCGGCGGGTGAGGCCTACTTAGACGACGTCCATCGAGTCTGCTCGGTGCTCGCAAGTTCAGGCGTCCCGTGCTCGCTGACAGGGAAGCACTCGCAGGCCGAAGTAGCTCGCGGGACGGGTAGGCCGCTTCGCGCAGCAACAGCGTGCCGCCAGGCCCTGGAGCCTCGGCTGCCGATCATCGGTGAGGTCTATGACGGGTCCTTTTCGATGGCGTCTGGACCGTGTCCTGGGGTTCTGGTGATCGCACTGAGCAGCACGAACCACGTCCTCAGATGGCAAGCGGGCAGCCCTCGAGTCGACAGGCGCGTGGGAGGCGTTGTTCGAACAGATACCTGGGCCATGATCGTCGTCACTGGGGCTGCACCCACGACAAGCTCCGCAAGGCCTGGGCATCCTGTGCCGAGCAGCGCAGGCCGGGCACGTGTTCACCTACCTCGACCACACCAACCCAAGGACAACATCACGCCTCGAAGGCCTCCCCGCGGCAAAAGCTGAAGGCCCCTGATCAGTTGATCAGGGGCCTTCTCATTGTTGCGGGGACAGGATTTGAACCTGCGACCTCTGGGTTATGAGCCCAGCGAGCTACCGAGCTGCTCCACCCCGCGGCACATCAATAGCCTAACACGCGGTGGAGGGGTGGGGTGCATCGAGGCGCTTCCCGGGCGATTCGCGCTACCGCATCCGACGCCTCGCTAGGCTGGCGGCGACGTGAACGACAGCCGAACACCAGGAGCGACGCGATGACAGTGACGACGGTGGCCGTGGCGCAGTTCGCGCCCGGGGCGGAGGACAACCTCCCGACGATCGCACGACTCGTGGAGGATGCTGCCGGACGCGGTGCTCGACTGATCGTGCTTCCCGAGTACTCCGCGTGGTTCGAGACGCCGTTCACCGACGCGCTTGCTGAGCATGCCGAGTCGCTGGACGGCCCGTTCGTGCGCGAACTCATCGGGCTGGCGGAGCGCTTCGGCGTCGGGATCGTGGCCGGGCTCGTCGAACGGGCGGAAGGCACCCGCGTCCACAACACCGTCGTGGCCGTCGACGCGACAGGCCTGCGGGCGGCATATCGGAAGCAGCACCTGTACGACGCCTTCGGGGATCGGGAGTCCGACCGCATCGCCCCGGGGGCGCTGGAGGCACCGCAGACGTTCCGCCTCGGTGATCTCACGTTCGGTCTCATGACCTGCTACGACCTTCGCTTCCCCGAGAGCGCGCGGATGCTTCTCGACGCCGGAGCCGACGTCATCGTCGTCCCCGCCGAATGGGTGCGCGGCCCACTCAAGGAGGATCACTGGAGCACCCTGGTTCGTGCTCGCGCGATCGAGAACACCGCGTTCGTCCTCGCTGCCGGCCAGACGCCGCCGATTGGGGTGGGACGGTCGATGATCGTCGATCCGTCCGGCATCGTGCTGGCGTCACTTGGTACGCAGGAGGGGATCGCGGTGGCGACGCTGGACCGCGCCGACCTCGAGCGGGTGCGACAGGTGAATCCCGCGCTTGAGCTGCGACGGTACCGCGTGGAGCCGAAGAGCTAGAGCGTCGCGGTGTACGCCGCGAGGCGTCGCATGCCTTCTTCCACTACTTCCGGGCGCTTGCAGGCGGCGAAACGCACGAGTGAGTTCCACTGACGATCGCCTGAGGTGACGAATGCGGTTAGCGGAATGCCCACGACACCGCCATCCACGGCGAGGGCGCGACAGAACTCGTGAGCGTCACGGACGCTGAGAGCGCCGGCATCGGCGACGGTGAAGTACGTTCCATCCGGCGCATGTGTCTGCAGCCACGCGGCGCGCAGGCCGTCGCCCAGAATGCGCGCCGTGTGCTGCATGTCGCCGACGAGCGCGTCGAAGTAGGCGTCGGGGAGGCGCAGACCCGCGGCGATCGCGGGCTGGAACGGTGCGGAACCGGAGAAGGTGAGGAACTGCTTCACCGACAGGACAGCTTCAATGAGATCGGCCGGTCCGGATACCCACCCCACCTTCCACCCCGTGGTGCGGAAGGTCTTACCGCCGGAGGAGATGCTGAGGGTGCGTTCCGCGGCCCCCGGGCGGGTCGCGATCGGATGATGCGCGCGGCCGTCGAAGAGCAGGTGCTCGTACACCTCGTCGGTGACGATGATGGCGTCGTGCTGCTCGGCCAGGCGGATGATCTCGTCGCGTGTCTCATCGTCGAAGGCGATACCGGTGGGGTTGTGGGGATCGTTCACCAGGATCACCCGCGTCCGGTCCGTGACGACCGCGGCCAGCTGCTCCAGGTCGGGACGGAAGTCCGGCCAGCGCAGCGGGACCGTTCGCAGCCGCGCCCCCGCGAGGGCGACACATGCCGCGTACGAATCGTAGTGCGGCTCGAACACGACCACCTCGTCGTCCGGACCGTCCAACAGCCCCAGCAGAACGCTCGCCAGAGCCTCCGTGGCCCCGGCCGTGATGATGATCTCGGTTGCGGGATCGGGAGTCAGTCCGTAGAAGCGCTGCTGGTGCTCTGCCACCGCGAGGCGCAGGTCCGCGTCGCCACGGCCCGGCGGATACTGGTTGACCCCGCGCGAGATCGCGTCTCGTGCGGCGTCCAGCACTTCGGCGGGTCCGTCGGTGTCGGGAAAGCCCTGACCGAGGTTCACGGCATTCGTCGCCGCCGCGAGGGCCGACATCTCGGCGAAGATGGTGGGGGAGGGTGCGCCGTCGGCAGACAGCAGACCGGCACCCCGAGCCGCTCGACGCCAGGCACCGGGAATCGTTCGCATGCGGCCCAGGTTAGTCGCATAGCTGGAATCCACCCGCAGCATAAGAAACGCACAGAAACCCGGTGCACTCTGAAAGAGCTTTCGGAGAAGGAGCAATCATGAGCGACAACCGCGATGACCGTCACGACGACGTGTCGAACCCGTACCAGACGAACCAGCCCGTGTCGCCGGCCGTCGGCGCTCCCGAGAACCAGCAGCCGCTGACCTCGGAGCCTGCACCGACCACGCCCGCCGCACCTGCGACGCCGCTCTCCCAGACCGCGCCGACGACGCCCGTGATCCCGGCAGCGCCGATTGCCTCGCCAGTGTCGATCGTCTCACCAGCGCCGATCTCACAGACCGCGCCCACCACCCCGCTCGCCGAGGCGACCGGTACCGGATTCCCCGCGCCCAGCGCCTACCCCAGCGCACCGCAGGGCACCTCCGCTCCCGCGTACGGTATGACGAATCCCGCGCAGAGCACCTTCGGCGGACACACGCACCACCCGCAGTACGGAGCCGCGTTCGGCTCGCCCACGGCTTCGAGCGCGTCCTACGCCGCACCTTCGCCGCTGGGCGTGGCCACCGAGCCGAAGCGGAAATCGCGCACCGGCATGTTCGTGGGCGCCCTGGTGGTCGGTGCTCTCGTGTGCGGAGCCGCCGGTCTCGGTGGCGCCTGGGCCGGGCAGTCCCTGTTCGCGACGAGCGCTTCACAGTCTGCGAGCGGTCCGCAGACCGTGACGATCAACAACCCGGACAACGTGAACCAGGTGGCTGCGGTGGCCACCAAGGTGCTGCCCAGCGTTGTGACCATCTCGGTGGATGCGGGTCAGAGCGGGGGTACCGGCTCCGGGGTGGTGCTCAGCAGCGACGGCTACGTCCTCACGAACACCCACGTCGTCACCCTCGGCGGGCAGACGGCAGACGGCACCATTCACGTGACGACCTCGAACGGACACATCTACACGGCCACCGTGGTCGGACTCGACCCGCTGTACGACCTCGCCGTGATCAAGCTCACCGACGCCTCTGGCCTGACTCCGGTGACGTGGGGCGACTCCACCAAGCTGAACGTCGGCGAGACGGCGGTGGCTCTTGGAGCGCCGCTGGGACTGGACAACACGGTCACGCAGGGCATCGTCTCGGCGCTGAACCGGTCCATCCAGATCCAGTCCTCGGCCGTTCCGGACACCACCGCCGATCAGTCTCAGCCGGACCAGCAGCAGAACGGCCAGAGCCCGTTCCAGTTCGACCTTCCCGGCCAGCAGAACCAGACGCAGTCGCAGGGCTCGATCTCGATCACGGTGATCCAGACCGACGCGGCCATCAACCCCGGAAACTCCGGCGGCGCTCTGGTGGACGGAGAGGGAAAGCTCATCGGCATCAACGTGGCGATCGCCTCCGCGGGTTCGTCGTCTGCGTCCAGCGAGTCGGGAAACATCGGTGTCGGCTTCGCGATTCCGGCCTCCGTTGCCCAGCGTGTGGCCGAGGAGATCATCAGTAACGGCTCGGCCTCGCACGGTCTGCTCGGCGCGATGGTCGGCGATGCATCGGCCGTTCAGGGCGCGACGATCGAGGGGGCCGTCATCTCGTCCGGCAGTTCGAGTGAGGCCGGCATCGTGGCTGGAGGCGCGGCTGAGGCCGCCGGGCTGAAGGAGGGTGACATCATCACGAAGTTCAACGGTGTGCCCATCACCAGCGGCGTCGACCTCACCGCGCAGGTGCGTGCAGCAGCTGCCGGAGCGTCCGTGCCGGTCACCTACGTCCGCGACGGCAAGGCGGAGGAGACGACCGTCACCCTGGGAACTTTGAAGTAACCGGCCGGACGCTCGCCAGACGAAGAGAAGGACCCCACCGCGCGATAGGCTCGCCGGGTGGGGTCCTTCTCATTCGGCGCGGGAAACGCGGCCAAGCTCGCGCGTATCCCGCTCTACGCGCTCGGGCGGCTGGCCACGCTGGTCATCCCGCGCACCGACTCCTGGGTGTTCGGCTGTGGCGCGGGCATCGGCGACGGCCCCCTGGAACTCTGGCGTGAGGAGCAGCGACACGGCGTCAGAGCGGTGTGGCTGGTGGACAACGATCGCGACGCGCGCGACGCCGCTGCGCTGGGCATTCCGACCCGGCGCAAGCACTCGATGGGCGGATTCCTCGCCACGGCGCGTGCCGGCGTCATCGTCGTCAGTCACGGCTTCGGCGACGTCAACCCCTACGCGGTGAGCGGAGCGTTCATCGTGCAGCTGTGGCATGGCATCCCCCTCAAGCGCATCGGGCTGGACTCGCCGGAGACCGTGCGTAGTCGCTTCCTTCCACGCTCAGCGCTCGTTTCGCGTGTGCTTGCCCGGATGTACCGCTACGCGCAGTCGCGGATCTCGTTGCTTCCGGCGGCGTCGCACCTCATCCGTGGCCGGCTCGAGTCGGCGTTCGGTCTGCCCGACGAGCGGATCGTGGTCAGCGGCGAACCGCGCGTCGACGTGTTGTCGCGCGGCACCGCCGAGGAGCGCGCCGCGAACGCGCGCGCGCTGTTGCAGGCCACCGTCGGCGAGCTTCCCGAACGGGTTCTGCTTTATGCGCCGACGTGGCGCGATGGGGAACCGGACCCCGCGGTCCCGAGCGCGGCGGACTGGCGCGCGCTGACGCAGATGCTGGAGCGCCACGACGCCGCTCTTCTCATTCGATCGCATCCGCTGGGCGCGGGGGCCTACGCATCGGCCGACGTGACCGAACGGGTCCGTCTGCTGGGCAGCGATGCACTGCGCGACGTCACTCCGGCACTTCCTGCCATGACCGGGCTCATCACCGACTACTCGTCACTCGCGTACGACGCGGGCCTGGTGCCGATGCCGGTGTTCTTCCTCGTGCCGGATCTCGAGGCCTATGCGGAGCGGCGCGGCTTCTACGCGCGCTTCCGCGACGTCGCCGCGGACGATGACCAGCGCAGCTGGGACGGCGTGGTGCGGCAGATCGATGAGATGCTGTCCGATCCCGACGTGCTCGCCGCGCGGGTGGCGCGCGCCGAGCGGCTGTCGGCGAAGGTGCATGCCTTCCGCGACGGCGGAAACACCCAGCGCGTGCATCGCGCAATCGAACGCCGGCGCGCCGCAGCCCGGCGGAAAGGACGACGATGACCCAGGTTGAGCTGGGGGAGGATCTCCTCCTTCTCTCCGGCAGCGGCGATGCCCCGGAGCGGGTCGAGCTCGTCGGGGCACGTGCGCGAGTGCGTGCTGTCATCGAGGCGTCGGAGGGCTCTTGGCGGGCGACGCTGCCCTTGTCCGCCTCCCGCCTCGGCGGGCCGGAGCTGCCGCTGCCCTCGGGAAGCTATCGGATCGAGCCCGCTGACGTCGCCACGGGCCTGCACCTGCCCGCCACGCTGCTCCCGACTCTGCGCGTTCGCATGAACGCGGACGAGGTCGTGATCGCGCCGCCGATCGATCCCGTGTACGACTCGGGCGACGGTCAGTCGGCGCTGGAGCGTCGCTACGTCTCGCAGGCGGGAGACACGCTGGAGAACGCCGTGTTCTTCGAGAGCTTCTATGGACGCAACGCGAGCTGTAACCCGCTCGCCATCGACCGCGAGCTCGCCCAGCGCGCGCCGCACGTCACCCGCTACTGGAGCGTGGTGGACCGTTCCGTCGAGGTGCCGCAGGGAGCGATCGCGGTGGTGGAGGGCACGCCGGAGTGGTGGCGTGCACGGGCGGCAGCGCGTCTGCTCGTCGTGAACGACTGGCTGCGACGCCGGTATGCGCGCCGGCGCGGGCAGAGGGTGCTGCAGACCTGGCACGGCACGCCGCTGAAGCGTCTCGCACTGCATCGGCCCGGGTTCGATCCGCGTCGTGCTGTGGCGGTCTGGCGGGAAGCGCGTCGCTGGGATGCGCTGCTGGCGCAGAACCCCTATGCCGCACGTATCCTGCGAGCGGCATATGTATTCCGCGGCGGGCTGTGGGTGGATGGCTATCCGCGCAACGACGTCTTGGTCTCCGGCTCGGGCGCCGCGGTGCGCGAGCGACTGGGCATCGCCGCGGAGGAGCGCGTGGTGCTCTACGCGCCGACATGGCGCGATGACCGGGAGCGGATCGTCGATTTCCTGGACCCGGTTGCGCTCGCCGATGAGCTGGGCGCAGTGGTCCTGGTGCGCGGACATTCGCGCACCCTGCTCCCGGGGGAGGACACGAGCGGACCGCGGGTCATCGACGTGACCGGCTTCCCCGACACGTCTCAACTGCTGCTCGCCGCCGATGTGCTGGTCACCGACTACTCGTCCGTGATGTTCGACTTCTCGGCCACCGGCAAGCCGATGGCGTTCTTCGTGCCAGACATCGAGCACTACCGCGGCGAACTGCGCGGGTTCTACTTCGACCTCGAACGTGAGGCACCGGGCCCGGTGGTCCGCACGCAGGGTGACCTGGTGTCGGCGCTGTCGGATGCCTCGACACCGGACAGCTACGCCGACAAATACCGCCGCTGGCAGCAGCGCTTCAACGATCGAGACGACGGCCGTGCCGCGGAGCGCGTCGTCGCCCGCATCATCGATCGCGGGTGGATCAACCCCGACTGACCAGCTCCGGTCAAGGCCAGCTCCGGTTAGGGCCAACTCCGGTCAGGGCCAACTCCGGTCAGGGCAGCGGGGTGTTGCGGCCGCCGAGTCGAGACGTATCGACGCTGGCGTGAGCGCCGCGCAGGAAGCCCACGAAGAAGCCGACGCCCCACGACAGATGCATCGTGGGCAGGACCGCCAGCGTCCATAACCGGTCTCGGATACTGCTGCCTCCGAGCTGTGTGGTCGCAGCCGCCAGCACGATCAGGATGTACGCGATCACCGGAACGTGGACGACGGACAGCACAAGACTTGTCACCCCCGTCAGGACCCCGGTCACCTGCAGCGTGGCGATGACCAGCGAGAGCGCCACATCCAGCACCAGCAGCGGTGGCGCGAAGAATCGCACCGAGTTGCGCCGACCGAATCGTCGGACGAGCTCGCCACGCCAGGTTCCGGTTGCGAAGAACTGCCGCACCAGGCGTGACCAGCTTTCGCGCGGCCAGTAGGTGACGGACAGCTTCGGGTCAAACCACACGCGATGGCCGGCCTGACGGAGGCGAAGATTGAGCTCCCAGTCCTCGCCGCGGCGGATGCTCTCATCGAAGAGACCGATCTCCTCGAGGGCGGCACGACGCATGACGCCGAGGTACGCGGACTCGGCCTCGCCCTCCTCTCCACCGCCGTGATAGCTGCCCCCGCCGAGGCCGACGGGAGAGTTGTAGGCGCGCGCGACCGCACCCTGAAAGGGGGTGCGCCCGTCCGCGTGCATCACGCCGCCTACATTGGCAGCGCCCGTGCGGGCAAGGGTCTCCAGCGCACGACTGGCGTAGCCGGGGGCCAGCTCCGAATGAGCGTCCACCCGGATGATGATGGGGAAGTGAGCCTGGCGAATCGCCAGATTGAGCCCGATCGGAATGTCCGCCTGAGGATTGTCGACCAGCACGATGCGCTCATCAGCGCCCGCCAATCGATGCGCCAGCGCCGTGGTGCCATCGGTCGACGGACCCAGCGCCAGCACCAGCTCGATCGGACCGTCGACCTGCTGCTCCAGCACGGTGCGCACCGCGCGCTCCAGGTAGTCCAGCTCATTGAGCACCGGCATCACGAACGAGACTCCGTCGGCAGGATCAACCACCGGCTCTCTGTCGCGCATTGTTCGATCATCCCATGCACACGGCCCGGCGGTGTGACGGGCCGCTCCGGTATTCTGGAGGGATGCCCCTGCTTTCCGATGCCCGTAAGGCCGTCGCCCTCGTCCGCCGCGCGATCGCGTCGCGCCGCGCGGTCATCGAGGTGCGTCAGCGTCTGCGCATCGAGGGGGCTCTGGCGCCGCACCGCTTCCAGATCGCCGTGTACTTCGCCGACAGCGACGTGAACCTCTACCAGATGCGGCAGTGGTACAAGCCGCTGCAGCAGCTGGCGCAGCGGTGGCCTGTGTTGATCCTCGCCCGCAACGCGCCCGGCGCGGCCGCGCTGCTGGAGGAGAGCGGGTTGCCGGTGGCCTTCGTGCCGAAGGTCGGCGACCTGGAGACGGTGATCGCGCAGCAGGACATCCGCATCGTGCTGTACGTGAACCAGAACACCCGCAATTTCCAGATGTTCCGATACGGGCGTCGCTGGCACGTGTTTATCAACCACGGTGAGTCCGACAAGATGTACATGACCACCAACCAGTACAAGGCGTACGACTACGCCTTCATCGCGGGCGAAGCGGCTCGCGAGCGGCTCGGGCGAGTGCTGTGGGACTACGACCTGGATCGTCGCGCGCTGGAGATCGGTCGGCCCCAAGCCGATCACTTCAGCGGGACGCTCCCGTATACCGCCGACGATCGTGCCGTCGTCCTCTACGCGCCCACCTGGGAAGGCGACCGGCCGACCGCTTTCTACGGTTCCGTCGCCACACACGGCGAGAGGCTGGTGTCAGCGCTGCTCGCAACCGGACGACACCGGGTGATCTATCGTCCGCATCCCCGCTCGGGAGTGGAGAACGACGCCTTTGGTGCCGCCAACAAGCGCATCATCGCGGCTCTCGCCGCAGCCAACGCCGCCGATCCCTCCGCGCAGCACATCTATGACGACGGGCCCGACCTCGGCTGGCAGCTCGCCGCCGCGGATGTCGCCATCGTCGATATCTCCGCGATGGTCTACGACCGTCTTGCCACGGGACGGCCGCTGTTCGTCACGCGTCCGGCAGACCCGCGCGCGGAGATCGACACCGCCGGATATCTCAGCGACTGCGAGTGGCTCACGATGGATCAGGCCGACGACATCGTCGCCCAGATCGAGCGCGTCCAGCTTGATGAGACAGCGACGGCACGCCTCGCGCTCTGGTCGCGGCACTACTTCGGCGACACGACACCCGGAGCGTCGACACAGCGCTTCCACGAGGCCGTCGAACTGCTCATGCAACGCTGGCAGGACTGGAACGACGCCGAACTCTCGGCTCGTCGCGCCGAGGCGGTTGATGAGCACGACCCCGACGAGGTCGAGCCCGACTGAGGCGGGCTGCTGCGTTGCGTCAGCCGGGTCGGGAGACGGCGTTGCAGCGAGCGGTGTGTTCGTGCGAGCTCAGCGCGGGTCGTCGCCGGTCGTGACTTCGGGAGGAGGGGAGTTCTGACCCGACTTTCGTGGCCGTCGCAGCGCTCCGATGGCTGCCGCACCCGCACGACTCGCGGCGCGACCACCCGACGACGCGACCATGCCGAGCGTTCGGACTGCTCCACGGGCGGCGTGGCCCAGATGCGACTCCAGTGGCAGCGAGCCGGGCTTGGGCTCGATCTCGGCGGGCATGATCACCGGTGCCGGGCCGAAGGCCGTGCGGGAAGAGGACACCACGCGTCGGCCGAGTAGATGATTCCCGCCGCCGCCGACGACAGCGCCGATCCCGAACGGCATCACCTTGCCGATCACGGAGGCGCCACCGATCTTGGCCAGCTGCGTGACGGCGAGGTGCTTCAGGCGGTCGAGGACCGGGCCCATCGCGGCGCGCGGGATCGTCTTGGTGATCAGGTCGCCCCAGAACGTGCCTCGCGGCGTGGCTCGCCCGCTCGCCTCGCCCGCGAACTGACGGATGAGCGCGGTGCCCTCGCTGCCGAGCATGAGCGTGAGGACGAGCGCGCGCGCCCGGTCGGGGTCAGTGAGTCGGACGCCGTGCACCTCGGTCACCGACTGCGCGAACAGCGCGGTGGCCTCAAGGAACCCGACGGTCTCGGCACCCGAGATCGCCAGAGCGATACCGGTCCCGACGCCCGGGACCACGGCGGTTGCGCCGGCCGCGGCACCCGTGGTCGTGACCGCCGCCAGGTAGCGGCGTTCGAGGATTCGGATGAGCTGGTCGGGCGTAGCTTCCGGATGACGCAGGCGAATGCCTCGCAGGTGCGCGATGACTGCCGGGCGTTGTACCCGCAGCGCCCTGTCGATCGCGCGAATCAGGGCAGACGTGTACGAGGCGCCGGAGTCAGCCTGCGGGGCTTCGCCGCCCTGCCACGGTGAGTCCGCCGGCAGGGAATGGATCGTGTGAACCTTCCGCGGCATTATCAGACGAAGAGGTTCGCCCGCTCGAGGTCCTCGGCGAAGTCGATCTCCACCGCGTAGAGGTCGGAGATGTCCATCGCCTCGATGCGGATGCCGTCCTCGGCGATCGCCAGTTCGAGGCCGCGCTCGAAGTAGTCCTGGTCATCGACGCGCGTGAGCTGGCGGATGAACGCCTTCTTGTCGGCTGCGGAGATGTAGTTGATGCCGACGGCCTCGCCGACGCCACCGCGCACCGTCTTGGAGAGCTCGGCAACAGCGCCGTCCGCGGAGAGCGTGTACTTGACCTCTTCGTCGCTCACCTTGGAGGTGTTGACGGTGACGAACGACTGCTCGCGCTCAAGGAGAGTGATGGTGCGCCCCAGCACGCGCGGGTCGAAGACGACGTCGCCGTTCATCCACAGCACGCCCGACTTGCCGGTGGCCTGCAGGGCGCGCAGGAGGCTCTTCGACGTGTTGGTCTGGTCGTAACGATCGTTGTGCACGTAATCGACCTGCGGGAACGCCTCGACGATGGTCTCCGCGCGGTAGCCGACCACGGTGGTGATGCGTGCAGCAGAGCCGAAGGCGGCGCGAATGTTGTCGTGCTGCTGCTGCATGATGCTGCGGCCATCGGACAGCTCGGTCAGCGGCTTCGGCAGCGAACGACCGAGACGCGAACCCATGCCGGCAGCCAGAATGACAGTCTGAATCTTCACGCTCTTATCGCTCCTCGATACGGTGTTCACTACCGGTTCACCGGCAGGACACACCCTCGTGTCTCGACCATGGTACTAAGATTTCGCGCGATATGGCTGTGAACCCGCTCTGTCTCGTGCTGGCGAGGCGGCGGACGAGATCGTGTGACCCCAATTCCACAGATCTCTGACCCCATTTTCACGCATCGCCGCCCGGCACGGAAACGGTCAGGATCCGGTTGATACGTTGAGACGATGAGCACGGCGCCCGATTCCCCTGACGATGTCAATGAACCACAGGGCGCCGAGGAGAAACCGCGGACGACGCCGAAGCGAACGTCTCCGGCGCGCACCGCGGGAACGGGTGCGAGACGCCCGGCGGCGAAGAAGGCCACAGCGCCTCGCCGGACCGCCGCAGCACGGGCTGCGGATGAGCTCACTGACGCCGCGCAAGCGAGTGTGGACGCGCAGGCCCCTGCTCCGGATGAGGCACCCACAGCTCCGGCGCCTCGCCGCTCACGCACGGCGGCTGCCGGCAGCGCATCGGCCCGCGCTGCGAAGACGACCGCAGCGAGCAGCGCGAGCGCACGGACGACGGCAGCAAAGTCGACGGCAGCGAAGTCGGCCGCGAAGGGTGCCGCCGCCGCACAGCCATCTGGGGCGAAGAGCACCGCTGCGAAGAGCACCGCCCCGAAGAGCACCGCGGGGAGGTCAACGACCGCAAAGACGACGGCGGCGGACTCCGGTGCGGAAAAGGTGCCAGCAGCGAAGACAGCGCCCAGAAGATCCACGTCCGTGAAGTCGACCACCGTGGAGACAGCCGCGGCGGCCAGCTCCGACGCGGCCACGGCGGCGACCGCGAAGAGCACGACACCGAGGATCACCGCGGCAGCGAAGACCGCGACAGCGAGGAGCACGGCCGTGAAGCGCACGGCCGTAAGAAGCACGGCCGCGAAGACCACGGACGCAAGGGCCACCGCAGCGAAGGCCGCCGCATCTGAGCCACCCGCGAAGTCCGCAGCGGGATCAGCCACCGTGCCCCGCTCAACGAAGCGTCAGCGGCCGAAGAAGGCGACACCTCGGTCTGCGCCGGCCCTCGAGCCTGCCCCCTCGACCGGTGTCGGTGGCTTGAGAGCCGCGGATTCCGTAGCATCGTCCGAAGACGCCGTCATCGCGGGCGTCGGTTCGGACAGGGGGACCACTGACGTGACGAATGACGCGGCCGAGACCGCAGAGGGGGTCGTCAGCGCAGAGGCAGCAGAGCTGCCGTCGAGCGCGCACACGTCCGAGGACGAGTCGATGCACACCGCGTCCGAGGGGGAGCGCGACGCCGCCGCGTCCGAGCAGACGGTGCAAGACGACGAACCCGGGGATGACTCGGGACCGCGCGATGAGGTCTCGCACGATGGATCCTCGTCCGGCCACGCGGAAACGGAGGGCGAGTCGCTGTCCGAAAGTCCAGCGTCGGATGACGACGCCGAGCTCACACCCGACGCCGAGTCCCCACACGAGGCTGCGTCGAGTGACGACGATGCGACGCCTGACCCTTCCGGCATCGATGACGAGGCAGGCATCGATGACGAAGTGCCGACGCGCGATGCTGGTGACCAGGCTGAGGCTGAGGCGGAGGCTGACGACGACGACGCCAACACTGACACCGACGCAGACATGAACGAGCTTCTCGGCATCGCGCCGGACCCCGATGACGTTGCGCTCTCCGACGACGGCGCCACCGACGGTGGTGCCACCGACGACGAGCGAAACGGCTCGGAGGCGGATGCCGTCTCCGATGAGTCGGCCCGCGACGCTCTGTCCCACCCCGAGGCGCATCTGCTTGCCCCGCTCGTCGGTGCCCCTCCGCGCATCCGGCCCGCCGCGATCACCGAGACGTCCGAGCCGGTGGATCCGGCAACCGCCGTGCTGGTGGCCCGCGGACTGGTGAAGGACTTCGGCGGCACCCACGCCGTCGATGAGATCGATCTGACCGTGCCGACCGGCAGCTTCTACGGCATCGTGGGTCCAAATGGTGCCGGCAAGACGACCACGCTGTCCATGATCTCGGGCCTGCTGCGTCCGGATCGCGGCACCATCACGGTGGCCGGCATCGACGCGCGGCAGCGCGCGCGAGCGGCGAAGAAGCTCATCGGCGTGCTCCCCGACCGCTTCCGCACGTTCGACCGCCTCACGGGCCGCCAGCTGTTGCACTACTACGGCCTGCTGCGGGGGCTGAAATCGTCGGTTGTCGATCAACGGACGGCCGACCTCGCGCGTGCCTTCGATCTGACCGATGCCCTGGGGCGTGCGGTATCGGACTACTCGGCCGGCATGACGAAGAAGGTCATGCTCGCGGGCGCCATGATCCACAGTCCCCGGCTCCTGGTCCTGGACGAACCGTTCGAAGCCGTCGACCCCGTCTCTGCGGCGGTCATCCTCGAGATCCTCTCGCAGTACGTCGCCGGTGGCGGCACCGTCATCCTGTCCAGCCACACGATGGAGCTGGTCGAGCGCGTCTGCTCGCGCGTCGCCGTGGTGGTTGCCGGGCAGGTGCTCGCGGAGGGCACGGTGGATGAGGTGCGGGGCGATCTCACCCTCGAGCAGCGATTCGTCGAGCTTTCGGGCGGACTCACCGAGGTGGAGGGGCTGGAGTGGTTGCACACGTTCTCCGACTGAGGCTCGCGCTGCTGTTCGGTGCGGTCCGCGGGGATCGTGCTCAGAGCATCCGCAACGTGATCGGCGCTCTGCTGCTCATCGCCGCGACGGTCGCGGTCTGCACCGCGATCCTGTCATTGCGCGCCGACAGCGGCGAGGTCGCGCACGTCGTGTCCGTGCTCGCCGGATCGGCGCTGGCCTTCGGCGCAGCGGTCGGACCCGCCGTTGGAGGAGTGGAGGACCAGCTGGCTCCTCGACGCTTCGCAGTCTTCGGCATATCCTCTGTGCCGCTCGCGGGCGCACTGCTGCTGGGCATGCTCGTCTCGCTGCCATCGCTGGCGCTGCTCGCGGTGGCCGTTTCGCTGATGATCATGTGGACCAGCCAGGGCGTATCCGCCGCCGTGGCGGTCGTGACGATGCTGGTGGCGTATCTGTCGTGCCTTGTCGTGTCACGGCTCAGCATGGCGGTGGCAGCCCGATTCGGACGCGACCGACGCAGCCGCGAGATGACGGGCCTGCTCGTGCTGGCGCTCGTCATCGTCATCGTGCCGGTCGTCGTCTTCCTCGGCTCCCTGCAGTGGCGGGGCGTTGTGCCGAGCCAACTCGTGACGCTCACCGAGATCCTCGCCAGCACGCCCTTCGGTGCGCCGTGGGGCATTGCGGGCAACGCGCTGCGCGGGGACAGCGCTCTGCTGGCCGGCGTCCTCATCGCGGTGGGCACGCTCATCTTGCTGGTCGGGGCGTGGTTCCTCGTCGTGCGGCACGCGCTGAGCACCACCGAGCGACCGCAGACCGGTCGGGAGCGTGGTCTCGGGTGGTTCAGCGTGCTGCCCGGCAACGCGATCGGAGCTGTCGCAGCGCGCTCGCTCGTGTACTGGACGCGTGATCGCCGCTACATCGTCAACGTCGCCGTCGTGCCGATCGCGTCGGTCATCGCGGCCCTCCCGCTCCTCGTCGCGGGTGTTCCTCCGCAGGTGGTGGCCCTGGTGCCGGTGCCGATCATGGCGCTCTTCCTGGGCTGGATGCCGCACAACGACATCGCCTATGACTCCACCGCCATCTGGCTGCACATCGTAAGCGGTGTGCGAGGTCTCGCCGATCGCATCGGACGACTGGTTCCCATCGTTCTCATCGCCCTGCCGCTGCTGGCCATCGCGATCACCGTGTCCATCGCGCTTTACGGACGGTGGTCGATGCTTCCCGCGCTGGTGGGCGTGGCGCTGTGTCTGTTCCTCACCGGTCTCGGTCTCTCCTCCATCTCCTCGGTCGTCTCGCCGTACCCCGTGACCCGACCCGGAGACAGCCCGTTCCAACAGCCGCAACGCGCCGGGTCGGGAATCGGAGCGCAGGCTCTGGTGCTGATCGGCGCGATCCTGCTGAGCAGCCCTGCCCTGGCAGCCGCGTTGCGCGCCATCGACGGGGACCTTCCCGCGGCGATGGAAACGCTCTGGATCGGGCTCGGCATGGGCGTGGGTGTTCTCGCCGTCGGAGTGGCGCTGGGCGCATTCCTGTTCGAACGGCAGGGCTCGCGCATCATGGAGTTCGCCGAGGCGATCTGAGCTCGCTCAGTCCTTCCTACACCGTCCCATCGCGCGATGTGGACGGTACGATGGGGCAATGAGCACTCCGCTGGACCACCCCGACCAGGGCGGCATCGCCACCCTCGACCGCGAGCTCGAAGAGCTCCTGCGTGAGGAGCACATCGAGCCCGGTGATCACGAGCGCTTCTCGCACTACGCGAAGAAGGAGAAGATCCTCGAGTCCGCGCTGACCGGCAAGCCTATCCGCGCGCTGTGCGGAAAGAAGTGGGTGCCCAGCCGTGACCCGGAGAAGTTCCCGGTCTGCCCCGACTGCAAGAAGGTGTATGAGTCGCTGATGAGCTGACTCGCACGAACGGCCCGCCGGTTTCGGCGGGCCGTTCGTCGTCGGTCGAGCAGTTACTCCGCGTCCACGAAGACGGTCGGGATGATCGGATCGGACTTGCTGAGGGCGAGCCCGCGCACCGGGAGTTCTTCGCGCACGATCGCGTGGTGCTCGCGCGCCGCCGTCGTCCCCGCGGGTCCTTCGAAGGTGGCGTCGATCTCGCCGTGATCCACGAGGCGAACCTGCAGGGCTCGGGCATCGGGGTGCTCGCTCGCCGTCTCGACCCGCTCGAAGCCGTCCGAGACGACGACCAGCTCGGTGGTCGCCTTCCCGCGTTCCAGGCGGCGGAATGCGGCCTTGCGGCCACCGGTGGACGCCTTGTCCGCGCTCTTCTTGGCCACCGCAACCCAGCCGCCATCGTCGCCCTGACGCGCGACCAGCTTGTAGACCATGCTCGCGGTGGGGTAGCCGGAGCCTGTGACGACGGACGTACCGACACCGTAGGCATCAACGGGGGAGACGGCCAGCGCCGCGATGGCGTACTCGTCGAGGTCGCTGGTCACCGTGATCCGTGTGTCCACCGCGCCCAGGGCATCCAGCTGTTCCCGAACCTCGGCGGCCACAGTCGGGAGGTCGCCGGAATCGATGCGCACGCCGCCGAGCCCGGTACCGGCCACGCGGATCGCGAGGTCCACCCCTGCGGTGATGTCGTAGGTGTCGACCAGCAGCGTGGTGCCGACGCCCGAGGCCTCGATCTGCGAGCGGAAGGCCTGCTCCTCGGTGTCATGCAACAGTGTCCAGGCGTGGGCGGCGGTTCCCATGGTCGGAATGCCCCAGCGGCGTCCGGCTTCGAGGTTGCTGGTGGCACCGAAGCCCGCGATGTAGGCGGCGCGCGAGGCAGCGACGGCGGACTCCTCGGCGGCGCGGCGTGCCCCCATCTCGGCCAGCGGCCGATCGCCCGCCGCAACCGACATGCGAGCGGCAGCCGTGGCAACCGCGGAGTCGTGGTTGAGCACGCTGAGGGCGATGGTCTCCAGGATCACGGCCTCGGCGAACGTGCCCTCCACCGTCAGGATCGGCGAGCCGGGGAAGTACAGCTCACCCTCGCGGTAGCCGGTGATCGATCCGCTGAAGCGGTAGCCCGCGAGGAAGCGCAGCGTCTCCGCGCTGACCACCTGGTTGTCGGTGAGATAGCGCAGTTCGTCGTCCCCGAAGCGGAAATCACGCAGGAGAGTGAGCAGCCGGCCGGTGCCGGCCACGACACCGAAGCGACGCCCGCCGCTCAGCCGGCGAGAGAACAGCTCGAAAACGCAGTTGCGGTGGGCGGTGCCATCACGCAGTGCCGCATCCAGCATCGTGAGTTCGTAGCGGTCGGTCAGCAGCGCGGAGGAACCGGTCATGCACGGAATCCTACTCGCGCGCGGAAGCTGCACCGTGCCGTCCTCGCCCGGAACGCGCGGCGACGAGCCGGAATCGCGACACGAGCGAGCCGCGTGGCGGCGTAGGCTGGACGGATCATGTCTGACGCGCCGATCGGGATCTTCGACTCCGGGGTGGGCGGGCTCACGGTCGCTCGTGCGATCGGGGACCAGCTGCCGAATGAATCATTCGTGTACATCGGCGACACGGCCCACACTCCGTACGGTCCCCGCCCGATCGCAGAGGTGCGTCGCTTCTCTCTCGAGGTCCTCGACACTCTCGTCGATCAGGGCGTCAAGATGCTCGTCATCGCCTGCAACACCGCGTCGGCAGCAGTGCTCCGCGACGCTCGTGAACGCTACGACATCCCGGTGATCGAGGTCATCAACCCGGCCGTGCGCACGGCCATCGCCACCACCCGCAACGGCCGGGTGGGCGTCATCGGAACCGCGGGAACAGTGTCATCCGGGGTCTACCAGGACATGCTCGGCATCGATACGCGCCTCACGGTGTTCGCTCAGGCCTGCCCGCGCTTCGTCGAGTTCGTCGAAGCGGGCATCACCAGCTCACCCGAACTTCTGCGTGTCGCCGAGGAGTATCTGGCTCCGCTGCGCGATGCCGAGATCGACACGCTGGTGCTCGGCTGCACGCACTACCCGTTCCTCAAAGGTGCCATCAGCTATGTGATGGGCCCCGAGGTCTCCCTCGTGTCCAGCGACGTCGAGACCGCGAACGACGTCTACCGCACGCTCGTGACGCGCGGAGAGCTCGCCTCTCCGGATTCTGTGCCGACCCGCACGTACGAGGCCACCGGCACGAGCGAGGCGGAATTCGTCGCGCTGGCACGCCGACTGATGGGCACCGAGGTCAACCGGGTCCAGCTGGTCAGCACCGCCGCCATCCGCCTTCCCCAGATCAGCTGACTCCCCGCCACCCGGCGGCCGAGCAGCATCCATTCCCTTCGAGAGGACGCAGACCCATGACCGAGATCGTTCGCGCCGACGGCCGCGCCACCGACCAGCTTCGCCCCGTCACCATCGAGCGCGGCTGGAGCGCGCACGCCGAGGGATCGGCGCTGGTGAGCTTCGGGGGGACGCGGGTGCTGTGCACGGCATCCTTCACCAACGGCGTGCCCCGCTGGTTGACCGGCAAGGGCAAGGGCTGGGTCACGGCCGAGTACGCCATGTTGCCGCGTGCGACGAACAGCCGCAACGATCGCGAGAGTGTGAAGGGTCGCGTTGGCGGCCGTACGCACGAGATCTCCCGACTGATCGGTCGCGCCCTGCGCGCTGTCGTGGACACCAAGGCGCTGGGGGAGAACACCCTCGTCATCGACTGCGACGTCCTTCAGGCTGATGGCGGAACCCGCACTGCGGCCATCACCGGCGCCTATGTCGCACTGTCGGACGCGATCGAGTGGGGTCGGGAGAAGAAGTTCATCGGACAGCGCTCCCAGCCGCTGATCGACTCCGTCTCCGCGGTCTCCGTCGGCATCATCGACGGCACCCCGATGCTCGATCTGGCCTACGTCGAGGACGTCCGCGCGGAGACCGACATGAACATCGTGGTCACCGGTCGCGGTCTGTTCGTCGAGGTGCAGGGCACTGCAGAGGGAGCCCCGTTCGACAAGCGCGAGCTCGATGCCCTTCTGGAGCTCGGCGTCGCCGGCTGCGCGGACCTGCGCGACATTCAGACGGCGGTCTTGGCATGAGCGTCGACCGCGTCGTCCTCGCCACCCACAATGCGCACAAGGTGGCCGAGTTCCAGGCCATCGTCGCAGCGGTGCGGCCCGACCTCACCGTGGTCGCCTACGACGGCCCCGAACCCGTCGAGGACGGAACCACCTTCGCACAGAACGCACTGATCAAGGCGCGTGCGGCGGCCGCGCACACTGGTCTCCCGGCGCTTGCCGACGACTCCGGGCTGACCGTCGCCGTGCTCGGGGCAGCCCCCGGGGTGTTCTCGGCCTACTGGGCGGGACATCAGAAGGATGATGTCGCCAACCGGCGTCTCCTGCTCGACCAGCTCAGCGACCTCGCCCCGGAGCATCGTGCGGCGTTCTTCACCTCGGTGATCGCTCTCGTCACCCCGAGCGGCGAGGAGCACGCGGTGGAGGGAATCTGGCCGGGACGACTGGCCACGAGCGAGAGCGGAGAGAACGGATTCGGATACGACCCGGTCTTCCTTCCCGACAACGAAGACCGTACGCCGGGGACCCGTTCGGCCGCCGAACTGAGCCCCGCGGAGAAGAACGCGCAGTCGCATCGGGCGCGCGCGTTCGTTGCGCTGCAGCCGCTGCTTGCCGAACTCTGACGCTGATAATCGTCCTCATTCCCGACTAGGCGAAACGACCCCGCGCACCCGTGCGGCCCGCCTAGCCTGGAGGCATGCACGATCACGCACCGTCCACCGGAATCCGAGGCGCAGGGAACCGTCGCCTGCTGGCGATCTCGCTGACCATCACGTCGACCGTCATGGTCGTCCAGGTGGTCGGCGCCATCCTGTCGGGCTCGCTGGCGCTGCTCGCCGATGCCGCGCACATGTTCACGGACGCCTCCGCGCTGGTGATCGCGCTGATCGCCAGCGCCGTCGCCGCCCGACCCGCGGATGACCGTCGGACGTTCGGGTACCAGCGGGCCGAGGTGCTGGGCGCACTGATCAACGCGGTCATCCTCGGTGTGCTCGCCATCACGGTGGGCGTCGAGGGCGTGCAGCGGCTCATCAACCCCGGTGAGGCGGAGGTGCAGGGCGGGCTGATGCTCCTCATCGCGGTGGTGGGAGCCGTCGCGAATGCCGTCTCGATGTGGCTGCTGTCTGCCGCGCAGAGGAAGTCGATCAACGTCCGTGGGGCCTATCTGGAGGTGATGGGCGACCTGATCGGATCGGTCGGGGTCATCATCGCCGCCATCGTGATCCTCATCACGGGCTGGGTGCGCGCGGACGCGATCGCCTCGCTGTTCATCGCCGCGATGATCCTGCCGCGCGTGTTCACCCTGCTTCGCGAGGTGATCTCCGTGCTTGCCGAATCCGCGCCGAAGGGCACCGACATCCCCGACATTCGCACGCACATCCTGGGCTATCCCGGCGTCCGCGCGGTTCATGACGTGCACGTCTGGCAGCTCACCCGCGGCGCGCCGGTGTTCACCGCCCACGTGGTGGTGGATCCGGAGGCGTTGAGCGATGGCGGCAGCGCCCGGATGCTCGCCGACCTCCAGGGGTGCCTGTCCCAGCACTTCGATGTGGAGCATTCCACTTTCCAGCTCGAGCCGGACGGCCACGCCGAGCACGACGACGCCGTCCACCGCTGATGACGGGGACGTGACTCCTCAGGTTTCGCGCACGACGGTCGCTGGATCGACATCCGGGCGCAGGCCCCGCCAGCGCGCGTGACGGAGGTGTCCGTTCGGACTCCACTCCGCGAACTCGACCTCGCCCACCAGCTCCGGACTCACCCAGATGGCATCGGATGCATCTGCGGCGGGGACGTCGCTGAATGCCGGCTCGGCGATTCCCAGGGGAACCAGTCGGCGCAGCAGTGCCGCCGCGGCCTCTTCGCTGAAACCGGTGCCGACGCGGCCGGCATAGTGCAGCGTGCCATCGCTCTGCCACACGCCCATCAGCAGCGAGCCGATCGCGCCGGTTCGGTTGCCCTTGCCGGGACGAACCCCGCCGATCACGACGTCCTGGGTGGAGGTGAGCTTCACCTTGAGCCATGATTCGCTGCGAACTCCGGGGCGATAGGGAGAGGCCGGGTCTTTGACCATGATTCCCTCGAGGCTGCGCTCGGACGCGGCATCGAGCGTGGCGAGGACATCGTCGAACACCGGTGGAACGATGATCGACGGGCCCGCGTCCGCTGCGATGCGCTCGAGCGCGCGGCGTCGCTCGCGCAGCGGGCGAGCGGTCAGGTCCTCATCGGCGTGCAGCGCGTCGAAGAGGAAGTACGACACCGGAGTGCGCGCCGCTTCGCGCTCGATCTCGAACGCCTTCGTGAGGTGCATCCGATCCTGGAGACGAGGGAAGTCCGGACGCCCGTTCGCGTCGAGGGCGACGATCTCACCGTCGACGATCGCATCGGCGGCACCGAAGCGTGCGGACCCCTCGGCGGCGATCTCGGGGTAGCGGGCCGTGACGTCGCCCCCGGTGCGGGAGAACAGGCGGAGGCGAGACTCGGACCACACACCGATGACGCGAACGCCGTCCCATTTGAACTCCACCCACGAACCCCATCGTCGTGCCGCCGCGGTGGCGAGGGCACTCGTGCTGCCCACCGCGAGCATGGGAGCGGTGAAGCCCGTCGGAGCAGGCCGCGGGGCGTAGGTCTTCGTCTGCACGGAAGACCGCGTGCGATGCAGCAGCCACTTCGATTTCTCACCGCTGCCGTCGGTGCGAAGCAGTGCGATGCGCACATCGACTGCCGGTCCGCTTCCGCGCAGGGTCACGATGATCTCGTCGGGTCGCCATTTCTCCAGGTCATAGGTGCCGGTATCCCAGATCGTCATGGTTCCCGCGCCGTAGGCACCAGCGGGGATGGTCCCGGCAAAGCCCAGGTAGGAGACCGGATGGTTCTCGGTCTGCACCGCCAGCACGTTCTGCTCGCTGGTCTCGGGAAGTCCCTTGGGGACGGCCCAGCTGACCAGCACACCTTCATGTTCGAGGCGGAGGTCGTAGTGCAGATGTGAGGCGTGATGCTCCTGAATCACGAAGCGGCGGCGGTCGGTGGGCAGCGCATCAGGCGAAGTGGGCAGCGGCTCCGGCGTGGGGCGAGTGCGCTTGGCCAGGTAGGTCGCGAGCAGCCCGGGCGCGGGGTCGAGGCCCGCAAGGAGATCGCCGTGTTCCGCTACGCGGTCCAGCACCTCGGTGAACTCCAGCTGGCGGAGATCCACCGCGCCCAGTTCGTCCCACGTGCGCGGTGCCGCGACCGTGGGTCGCAGGCGACCGCGCAGTGAGTATGGCGCCACCGTTGTCTTCTTGCCGTTGTTCTGGCTCCAGTCGATGAGAACACGTCCCACCCGCGCCGCCTTCGCCATCCCGCTCACCACCAGATCCGGCCGATCCTGTTCCAGAGCGCGAGCGAGCGCCTTGGCTACCGCGCTGGTCTGCTCGGATGATGCGCCGGCGTCCAGATGCGCATACAGGTGGATTCCCGAGCCTCCGCTGGTGAGCGCGTAGGGTTCGAGCCCCATGCCGCGCAGCAGGTCGCGGGCGAGGAATGCCACCTCGGCGCAGTGGGCGAGTCCCGCGCCCTCGCCGGGGTCGAGATCCAGCACCAGCCGATCGGGGATTCCCGGCTGACCCTGAGCATCGAATCGCCACTGGGGGACGTGCAGTTCCAGGCTGGCGGACTGCGCGAAATAGACCAGCGTCGCGGCATCAGTGACCAGCGGATAGTCCTTGGTCCCCGTGCTGTGATCGATGCCGCTGCGCGGAATCCACGACGGCGCGCCGGGTTCTAGCTGCTTGGCGAAGAAGGGTTCCTGGGGCACCGCGGCGGTGCCCACACCATCGGGCCAGCGCTTGCGCGTCACCGGACGACCGACGACGTGGGGCAGCAGCGCGGGTGCGATGCGGGCGTAGTAGTCGATGAGCTCGGCCTTGGTGGTTCCGGTCTCGGGATAGAGCACCTTGTCGAGGTGGCTGAGGCGCAGCGAACGCCCCTCCACCTGCACGTTCACCGATGCCTCTGCCACCTGGTCAGATTAGGACATCGATCGCCCGGGCGCCCGTTGCGTTCCGGGGTGGCAGGGGGGTGCCGCCGTGGTGTGTACTGGGGCCATGCGCTCCATCTGGAAGGGTGCCGTCACCTTCGGCCTCGTCAACGTCCCTGTCAAGGTCTACTCCGCTACGGAAGACCACGACGTCTCTCTGCACCAGGTGCACAACGCCGACGGCGGGCGGATCCGCTATCAGCGCATCTGCGAGCTGGATGGCGAGATCGTGCCGTTCTCCGACATCGATCGCGCCTACGACAACGGTGAGCAGACAGTCATCCTCACCAAGAGCGACCTGGATGCGCTGCCCGCGGAGCGCAGCCGTGAGATCGAGGTCGTCGAGTTCGTACCCAACGCGCAGATCGACCCGATCCTGCTCGACAAGCCCTACTACCTGGAGCCGGACGGCAAGTCACCGAAGGCCTACCTGCTCCTGCGCGAGACCCTGGAGCGCAGCGATCGCACCGCCATCGTGCGCTTCACGCTGCGGCAGAAGACGCGGCTCGCGGCGCTTCGCGTCCGCGGTGACGTGCTGGTGCTGCAGACGCTGCTGTGGGCGGACGAGGTGCGTGAGCCGGTGTTCGCGTCCCTCACCGACGCCGAGCCCGTGTCCGAGAAGGAACTGGAGCTGTCGGCGGCGCTCGTGGAGACCTACGCCTCTGATTTCGAACCCGCCGGGTTCACCGACGAGTATCAGACGCAGCTGCGCACGCTGATTGACGCCAAGCTCGAGCGTGGTGACGCGGTCGACACCGAGGAGACCTTCGGTCCGCGCGGCGACACCGGGGGCGGCGAGGTCATCGACCTCATGGACGCGCTGCGCGCCAGCGTGGAGCGCTCCCGCGCCGCGCGCACGGACCAGGCGGGCGACGAAGCAGCGGCAGGCTGAGACGAGTGATGCCCTGCCGATTCCGGCAGGGCATCACCGATTCACCGGATTAGACGGTGGGCTCCTCCGTCGGGGCCGCAGCCTTCTCCTTCGCGACCTTGCGGCGCTCGTTGAAGTAGTGCACAAGGGTGACCAGCGCGGAACCCGCGACAGCGACGATCAGGATCACGTCGATGTACTGGGTGACGAAGTCGGCGACCCACGGGATGTAGGCGATGAGGTAGCCAGCGAAGGTCAGACCGAAGCCCCAGAGGATCGCGCCGATGAGGTTGTACAGGCTGTAGCGCTTCCACGGCATGTGTCCGACACCGGCTGCCACCGGGGCGAACGTCCGCACGATCGGCACGAAGCGAGCCAGGATCACCGTGATCGGGCCGAAGCGCTCGAAGAAGGCGTTGGTGCGAGCGACGTTCTGCTTGCTGAACAGGCCCGAGTCCTTCTTCTCGAAGATCGCAGGCCCGCCCTTGTGGCCGATGTAATAGCCCACCTCACCACCGACGAAGGCGGCGAGGCCGATCAGCAGGCTGACCCACCAGATGTTGAGGCCGAACACGTTGACCGTGTGGGTGAGCAGGCCCGAGATGATCAGCAGCGTGTCGCCGGGCAGCAGGAAGCCGATGAGCAGCCCTGTTTCCGCGAAGATGATCGCGCACACCACGAGCAGTGCCCACGGCCCCGCGGCTTCGATGATGACCTGTGGGTCGAGCCACGGGATGAGTCCGAGCTGGTGCACTGGCGGATTCCTGTTCTGGTCTGGCGGCAAGAAAGGCCGTCTGGCCGTGCGGGTGGTGGGACTTGAACCCACACGCCCTGAGGCACAGGAACCTAAATCCTGCGTGTCTGCCAGTTCCACCACACCCGCGCAGTACCGATTCTATCCGTTCACCCCCGCCCGCACTCTGGGGAAGTGCCGGGGGAGAAGCTGTGATCCTGCCATGAATGGTCGTGGTGCCGATTCACCAGACGCGAGCGACTGTGGACAGGGGACGCGGCATCGCATCCACTCCCGCCAGGATGTCGCCATGTCGTCCGCCTCTGTCGCCGTGTCCGATGTCGTCGAACGGGTGCGTGATCGCCTGCGCGAGGAGCAGATCGACCCGGCGCGCGAACGCGATCGGGCCCTGCAGGTGGCGCGCACGGAGATCCGTCGGCACAATGATCGGGCCCTGGCGCGCGGCAGCGGGGTCATCGAGGACGAGGCACAGTGCGTCTCGCAGGTGCTGGCGTCGGTGGCCGGCTTCGGCGCGCTGGAGCCCTATCTTGCCGATACCTCCATTGAAGAGATCTGGATCAACTCGCCCGATCGGATCTTCGCTGCCCGCGACGGTCTGCCGATGCGGCTGCCACTCACTCTCACCGAGGAGGAGGTGCGCTCCATCGTCGAGCGCATGCTCAACTCGACCGGCCGTCGCGTTGATTTGAGTCAGCCGTTCGTGGATGCCTCGCTGGTGGACGGATCACGAGTTCACGTGGTGATTCCGGATGTGGTTCGCGCACACTGGACGGTGAACATCCGCAAGTTCCTCGCCCGATTCCGAGACCTGGACGGACTGGTCGACGCCGGCGCACTGCCGCCGTCACTGGCGTACAACCTGACGCAGGCGATGACGCAGGGAGCCAGCGTTCTCGTGTCGGGCGCGACCCATGCCGGAAAGACCACGATGTTGAGCGCGCTGATCGCGGCGGAGCCACCGGCGCACCGCATCATCACGGTGGAGGAGACCTTCGAACTCGCGGTCGACGCCCTCGACGTCGTGGCGATGCAGGGCCGTCAGCCGTCGCTCGAGGGAACCGGTGAGATTCCGCTTCGCCGTCTCGTGAAGGAGGCCCTGCGCATGCGACCGGATCGCCTCGTGGTGGGAGAGGTCCGCGACGCCGAGGCGCTGGATCTGGTCCTCGCGCTCAACACGGGTGTGCCCTGCGCCGCCACGATCCACGCCAACAGCGCCGCAGAGGCGCTGGACAAGCTGATGTCACTCACTCTGCTGGCGGGGCGCAACGTGGATCGGGCTTTTGTCGCACCGGCGATCTCTCGCAGCGTCGACCTGGTCGTGCACTGTGAGCGGCGTGCCGACGGCTCCCGGCGCGTGGCCGAGGTGCTCGCGCCGGAGATCGACGCCACGGGTGAGCCGGCCGCGCTGGTCCTCTACCGGGCGGAGCGGGCGGCATGACGGCGCTCTGGGCGATCTGCTTCGCGGCGGGAGTGCTCTGCATCGCGTCCGTGTGGTTGTGGCCCCGACGGGAGGGGCCTGCCGCGGTCGTCCGTCGCCCCACGTCCGCCATGCGCACGCTGTTGGCCGAGGCGGGCGCCTCCTCGTTGTCGCCCGGGGCGCTCATGATTGTCGTGGCGGTGTCGGCGCTCGTCGCAGCGTCGGCGGCGTGGATCCTGACGCGGCTGCCAGTGCTCGTCGTCCTGGCCCTCATCGCGGGTGCCGTTGTGCCGTTCTCGGTGCTGCGTTCCCGCCGCGCTCGTCGCCAGCAGGATCGCCGATCGGTGTGGCCCGACGTGTGCGATCTGCTGGTCGCGTCGGTTCGAGCGGGGCAGAGCCTCCCGGACGGTGTCGCGGCGCTCGCGGACCTGGCACCGACGCCGGTACGGGCCGACTTCCGCCAGTTCCGGGCCGATCTCGCCGCCTCCGGCCATTTCGACTCGGCCGTCCTCGCGCTGAAGGAGCGGCTCGCCGATCCGACCGCCGATCGCATCGTGGAGACGCTGCGGATGGCGCGTCAGGTGGGTGGCACCGAGCTGCCGAGCGTGCTGCGCTCGCTGTCAGCGGCGGTCCGTGCCGAGGCCGCCGTGCGTGGTGAGGTCACCGCGCGCCAATCGTGGATCCGCGGAGCGGCAGTGGTCGGGGTGGTGGCGCCGTGGGTGATCCTCGGGCTCCTTGTCGCGCGTCCCGAAGGAGCGGCGGCTTACTCCACGCCGATGGGTGTGGTGCTGATCGCCGCGGCTGCCGGGGTGTCGTTCATCGCGTATCGGCTGATGCTGCGTATCGGCCGACTGCCGGAGCCGAGGCGGTGGTTTCGATGACCACGGCGCTCACGGACGCCGCAATCGCGGTGCTGCTCGGCACGGTGCTGGGGAGTGGGCTCTGGTCCATCCTCGCCGCGCTCCCGCATTGGTCGGCTCCGCAGCTGATGCGTCGGATCGCGCCCTACGTCCGCGACGTCACCGACCCGGCGGGGACGAGTCTGCCCGGGCCATCCCTGATCGACCCGGCTGCCGGGCTGACAGCGCTGCTGCGGGCGACATGGCGGACGCTTCGCCGACGCCTGGTGCCGCTGCTCGGCGGGACCGACGCGCTGACGGCGCGACTGCGGCGCGCGGGCTGGGACGTCGGGGCCGAGCGATTCCGGGAACGCCAGCTCGCGATCGCGCTGGGCGCGGCAGCACTCGGTGCGCTCGTGACCGTCGGCTTGGCACTCACCGGACGATTCTCGATCCCCGCGCTTCTGCTTCCCGTCGCCTTCGGAACGGCGGGCTTCATCGGCACCGACATGTGGCTCACGCAGGCGGTGAGACGTCGTCGGCAGCGCATCGAGGATGAGCTGCCCACGGTGCTGGAGTTCCTTGCCCTGTGCTTGGCCGCGGGGGAGAGCCTGCACGATGCGGTCAAGCGGACCGCTTCCGTCGGCGTTGGGGCACTCGCCAGCGAACTGCGGGCCGTCACGCTCGAAACCGGAACGGGTTCCAACCTCGCCACAGCGCTCGCGACGGCGGGGGAGCGGATCGACGTCCCCGGTGTGAGTCGGGCCTTCGATCACTTGCTGTCGGCGCTGGAGCGGGGCGCTCCGCTGGCGGCGGTGCTGCGCGATCAGGCGTCGGATGCGCGCGAGGATCGAAAGCAGGCGATGCTCGACCAGGCGGGACGTAACGAGGTGACGATGCTGTTCCCGCTTGTTTTCCTCATTCTGCCGCTTTCCGTGCTGCTCGCTGTGTTCCCGGGCATCCATCTGCTGCGCCTCGGCTGAGCGGCAGTGTGCGGGTGCCTCTGCTCGGGCAGGATGGGGGATAACCCCCGTATCAGTTCGTACGCTTCTCGGATGTCGTGAGCGTGCGGGATTCGGGAGCCTGGAGACATGACACAAATGATGCAGAGCCCGCCCCTGACGAGCCCGTCCACCCCCACTGAACGTCGGGGATATCTCGAGCTGTGGCGCCGTGCGCCCGGGACGTTCGTCGCCATCGCGGGTACGTTCGGTCTCGGGATGGGCACGATCGTCGCCCTGTTCGGCCTCTTCTTCACTGGCGCGGCGCTGACGATCCTCGGCGTCGGCCTGGTCCTCATGGCCTTCTCGCTCATCGTGGCCCGGAATCTCGGTCAGGTGCACGTGCGAATGTTGCGGCGGTCGGGGCTGCCCACCATCCCCGAGCCGTATCGAGCCCATGCCCAGTCGCGCATCTCCTCCTGGAGCGCGGCGCGTGAAGAGCTCCGCAGCACCCACGACTGGGCTGCCCTGGTGCACGGACTGATCGTGAGCTTCGTGCTGTCGACGGTCAGCTTCTGCGTCGCGCTGCCCTGGGTGGCTCTCGCCATCCTTGGCCCCCTGACGCCGCTGTGGGAGCCGTTCTCCGGCGTCGGCAACCGAGCGTGGGCGGCGCAGCTGATCGAGAACGTTCCGTTCCTGTCCGGCTGGAGTCCCTCCGCCGTGGTGATGATCGTGCTGGCAACCGCGGGCCTGATCGCGCTGGCGACCCTTCCGCTGGTGCTGCGCGGGCTCGTGCGGATGCAGTGGAGCGCAGCGCGAGCGATGCTCGGGCCGTGGGCGGGCGACGATCTGCAGGCGCAGATCGACGATGAGCGTGAAGCACGGCAGGCGGCCCTGCACGCAGAGGACTCCGACCTGCGGCGCCTGGAGCGGGATCTGCATGACGGCCCTCAGCAGCGGCTCATCCGCCTCCAGATGGATCTCGGTCTGCTGGAGCGCCGGGCCAAGTCGGGCGATGCCGACGCCGCCGCCGAACTGGCTGCGCGTGCTCGTGCCGGTGCTCAGGAGACGCTCGCCGAGCTGCGCGCGCTGTCCGCCGGGGTCGCGCCGCCGCTCCTGCAGGATCGTGGATTCGCGGCCGCGGTGGAATCGCTCGCCGAGGTGGCCGGAATCCCGGTGAGCCTCGAGCTGGACCGATCGATCGACGATCTGCTCTCGTCCGAGGCGGCGCGCAGCCTGTACTTCGTGACCGCAGAGCTCCTCACCAACGTTGTGAAGCACGCCGATGCCGGTCGCGCCGCGGTCTCGGTGGCACGCACCGGGGACAGCGTGGTGCTCCGTGTCACGGATGATGGCATCGGCGGCGCTGTCGTCCGCAGCGCACACGGTCTCGCCGGCCTGCAGGAGCGCCTCCGCGGCCTGCGCGGTCAGCTGGAGATCGAGCCGGCAACGTCGGGAACGGCGATCCGCGTGACGGTCCCGGTGACCGCGTTCGCTGCTCGGTAGGTTGAGGAACATGTCAGGGCTGCGCGTCGCCGTCATCGAGGATTCGGTTCTGCTCCGCGAAGGGTTGGTCCTGCTGCTGCAGGAACTCGGCCACACGGTGGTCGCGGCCTGGGGTGATGCGGCAGCCCTCGGCGACGGCAGCTCGCTGGAGGCGGACGTTCTGGTCACAGACGTCCGCCTCCCGCCCGATTTCCGCGACGAGGGGCTGGTGGCGGCGAAGAAGCTCCGGCGTGACCGCCCCGAGATCGCCGTGCTAGTGCTCAGCCAGTATGTCGAGGGTGTCTACGCGCGGGAGCTGCTGGCATCCGGGGAGGGCCGCGTCGGCTACCTGCTCAAGGACCGCATCACGTCGGTGGACGATCTTGACGATGCGATCACGCGCGTGGTGGACGGCGGCACCGTGCTGGATCCGAAGGTGGTGGCGCAGTTGTTCGCGGCGCAGCGTGACCCGCTCGAGGCGCTCACCGCTCGTGAGCGTGAGGTCCTGGTGCTCATGGCGGAGGGGCAAAGCAACAGTGCGATCGCCGAGCGCCTGTTCGTCGGGACAGGAGCAGTCGAGAAGCACGTCCGCAGCATCTTCGGGAAGCTCGGTCTCGAGGAGTCGTCGGCCGAGAATCGTCGGGTGCGAGCCGTGATCACGTGGCTGCAGCGGTCGTGACGTCGGGCGGCCTGGCATCTGCGACGATGGACACGTGGCCTCCGACGACCCGACCGCACGTCTGAGCGCCGTGCTAGCAGAATCCGAGTACCGGGATCTCGCAGATCGCCTCGCCGAGGTTGCGGTGGACCTGCGTGATCGGTCCGGCATGGATCAGCGCACGATGTTCACCCTGTTCAACCGGGCACTCTCCGCGGCCGACGAGGACGACGATCTCGTGCGGGACGCACTTGAGGTCGTCATCGACCGCATCAGCGGCTGGTGCGAGCCGCACCGGCGCATCTTCCCCGAGCCGTGAACGGGCTGGGGTGCGTGTCCGCGTCCAAGTGCGACGACTACTCACAGGCGGTGGCCTCGAACGCCTCCTCGGTCATCACCGTGACATTGCCGCCGTATGGGCTCTCCCCGCTCAGCACCTCGCCCGGGGCAAGGGACGCGAGCTGTGACATCATGACGTTCTCAATCAACGGTGTGCGTGCATCGTAAGGGAAGAAGAGACTGCCGTTCCCACCGTAACCACTCACATTGAACCCCCCACCCGCATCGGAGAGATCCACATCGTCGACGGTGAGGCGGGATATTCCCGCGGTGTGTATGCCGAGGGAGAAGTCGTCCCGCTCGCCAGGCCGTGCGGACACGGAAGCCGACGGTGTGGCGAAGATCTGGGGTTCGAACACCAGGAGTTCGTCGATGTAGCCCTCACATACGACGAGCATGACCGAGAGGGTCCGCTCGCGCAGGTCGTAGCCGGTCAGCGCAATCGCTCCAACGACGGCCGGGGAACACCCGGTCAGGCCCGTGATCGCGACCAGCAGACCTCCCAGGGCGATGAAGCGGCTTCTCATGGTCGGAGAGTAGTCCTGCGGCGAGCGCACAGGGCACGAGCGTTGCCGAATCGACATCTTGCCGCGGTGCGCCGGGTGCATGTGGATTGGTGAATTCTCATGATCCGACGCGATGCCACAGTGTGCGGATGTGGAAGAAGCTGAAGATGCGGGCGAGCGCGGCACTCCTGGGCGAGCGCGGCGACGTGCCCGGGTGGGTGCTCATCACTATGATGACCGCGGCATTGGTCATGGTGATCTGGGCGTTTGCGGGTGATGCCCTGATCAATCTGGTGGATAACGCCCTGAAGGGCGTCGTCTTCACGCCATGATCGTGGCGAACCGCCTCTGGCGCGACGAGCGTGGTTCCGCGGTCGTCGAGTTCACGCTGGTCGGGACGCTGCTCACCCTGATGACCGTGGCCGTGATCCAGATCGGCATCGTGATCCACGTCCGCAACACCGTCCACGACGCGGCCGTTCAGGCAGCGTACGAGGCGGCACTCGCCGACGTCACTGCGGACCAGGTCGAGAGCATCGTCCGAGATGTGGTGCGCTCCGCCGTGGGCTCCGATCTCGTCGGCGATGTCCGGTCGTCCTACACCGACGCCCTGGGCGTGCCGACACTCGAAGTCCGAGTCACCGCCGTGCTGCCGCTCATCGTGTTCGTCGGGATCCCGGACGGGTTGGAGGTGGTGGGGCGTGCGCCGGTGGAGTCGCTGGTGGTCGAATGATGACGGATCCGCATCGCTGGAGTTCATCGTGGCTGGCGTGGTTCTCCTGATGCCGAT
This sequence comes from Microbacterium sp. ZW T5_56, assembly GCF_044987425.1. NCBI lineage: Bacteria > Bacillati > Actinomycetota > Actinomycetes > Micrococcales > Microbacteriaceae > Microbacterium > Microbacterium sp. ZW T5_56. The sequence continues at coordinate 56,151 of NZ_JBJDRI010000015.1, forward strand.
CATGTATCTCGGCGTCGCCTTGAACGGCGTGCACAACCAGGCGATGGGGGTGCAGACCGCCGCGCGCCAGATCGCGCGCGCCCTGAGCTCGGGATCCGGCTCGCCGGACACCGTTCTGGCTGCAGTGGCAGCCGAGTACGGAATGGATCCCGATGCGATGCGGGTGGAGATCTCCTGCCGTCCCGTCGCGGACCCGTGCCCGGCTCCGGGTGCCTTTGTCACGGTGCGTGTCACAGCGGACGCGGTGCTCCCGCTTGCCCCGGCAGTCCTGGATATTGCGCAGTCCACGGCGATTCCGCTGGAATCTGTTCTGGTGCATCGCATGCCGGACGGCCCCTGATGAGACTCCGCGACGACGCGGGAAGCCTGCTGCCGCTCGTCATCGGCTACGGGGCCCTGACCGCCGTGCTCATGATCACAACCATCGACCTTGCGAGCTTGAATGTGGCGCAACGGGGACTCGATGCCATCGCAGAGGCCGCCGCGCTCGCTGCCGCGGATACCTTCACACTGAGGGTGACCGACGGCGAGCCCCGTGCCGTGTTGACGGCACCGGCTGTAGCGGCAGGTGCGGCCTTGCTGCTCGAGGCGACGCCGGGAGAGGCGGTGCTGGTCGAATCCGACACCCCGGACGGCTCGAGCGCGGTCGTCACGGTGCAGACGACCTGGCATCCACCGCTGTTCAGCATCGTGGTTCCTGACGGAGTGACGCTGCGGTCGACGGCCATCGCTCGCACCGCGATCGGCTAGCCTTCATCCCCGCCGGGATTCGGAGCCGTAGGCCCCAGCTGCGCGCGCGGGATGAACTTCGGCACCCAGCGGATGAAGCCGAGGGCCCCCGCGAAGGCCACGATGCTCATCAGCCCCGTGGCCCACGCCAGCGACAGTAGGGCGGTGATCGCAGAGATCAGCACCGGTGCGAGTGCGCCGCCGGCATCGGTGAGCGTCCGCCACGAGCCGAGGAACGGAGCGGGGTCGTGCTGCGGCGAGACATCGGCACCGAGCGTCAGCAGAATCCCGCTGGACAGGCCGTTGCCGACACCGAGCACCATCGCGAAGGCGGCGAACCACATCGTCGAGCTGGGCAGGTCGTGTGTCAGCGCCAGCGCGCCGAAGCCGAGCCCCATGAGAAGCATCGCGGGCAGGGCTGCCCACAGTCGTCCGAAGCGGTCCATCACCTGACCGCTGGCGTAGAACAGAGCGAAGTCGATCGCGCCGGAGAGCCCCACGACCAGCGCGATGCTCTGTGCATCGAGTCCGATCGAGACGCCCCACAGCGGCAGGATCGCCTGACGCGCGGATCGCACCGCCGACAGCGACGCCGCCGCCACTCCGAGTCGCGCGAGAACACCGCGGTACCGCCACATGGTGCGAAAGACGCCTTCGTGCTGCGGGATGATGGCGATGCCGCCGGTGATCGGCTCGCCGGTGTCCGCGGGTGAGGCCTCGCGTGCCGTGGGCTTAGTGGGAAGCGGCGCCACCGCTTCGGGGTCCGGTCCGAAGACCACGAGCGCCACCGCCGCCAGCAGACACAGTCCGAGGAACCAGATGCTCGCGCGCTCGTCCCCGAACACCCACAGGAGCCCGGCGGCCACGAACGGACCGATGAACATCCCGAAGCGGAACGACCCGCCCAGCAGCGACAGCGCGCGTGCGCGGAAGGAGAGGGGGACGCGGGTGGTCATGAACGAATGCCGCGCCAGCGCGAACGCCGCCGCACAGAACCCGATGACGAGTGCCGCTGCCATCAGCATCGCCACGCCGGTGGCAAACGCGAGAAGGCCGACGCCGACCAGCGCGAGCAGCCCGGAGCTGATCATGGTGCGGCGCTCGCCGAAGCGGGCCACCGCCCACCCCGCGGGCAGGTTGCCGCACAGCTGACCGACCACGAGGGCGGCGACGATGAGCGAAGACATCGCGATGTCCGCCCCGAGTTTCGTGGCCAGCACGGGAAGCAGAGGCACGACGGCCCCTTCGCCCAGACTGAACAGGACGGTGGGGCCGTAGATCATCGGAGCGAGACGCTTGAGGATCTCGCCCGTGGAGGGTGCGTCTGTCACTGTGCTCGCTCTCCGTCGCCTCGCAGGGGACTCATCCACCCTACGCCGCTCGTCCCACGCCGCGGAGAGGTGCCCGCGACCGCTAGGCTGAGGAGGCCATGCTCGATTACGAATTCACCTCCCAGATCGCTGCCGTCCGTTCCACGTTCGATGACATCCGTGCCGTCGTTGACGTCGACGGGCTGCGCGCCGATATCGCCCGACTGAGCGAGGAAGCCGGTGCGCCCGATCTGTGGGATGACCCGGATGCCGCGCAGAAGGTCACCAGCGCCCTCAGCCACAAGCAGGCAGACCTCGGCCGCGTCGAGGCGGTGGAGCGCCGTCTCAACGACCTGGATGTCCTCGTCGAACTCGCCAATGAGATGGAAGACGCCGATGCGGAGCAGGAAGCTCGTGACGAGCTGGCCGCTCTGGAAGGCGTGGTGAGCCAGCTCGAGGTGCAGACGCTGCTCGATGGCGAGTATGACGAACGCAGCGCGGTCGTCACGATTCGCTCGGGTGCCGGCGGCGACGACGCCACCGACTTCGCCGAGATGCTGATGCGCATGTATCTGCGCTGGGCGGAGCGCAACAAGTACTCCGTGAAGGTCATGGACATCTCCTACGCGGAAGGCGCTGGTATCAAGTCCGCGACTTTCGAGGTCGACGCTCCGTACGCCTACGGCACGCTGTCCGTCGAAGCCGGCACTCACCGCCTGGCGCGGATCAGCCCGTTCGGGTCCGCAGACAAGCGGCAGACCAGCTTCGCCGCAGTGGAAGTCATCCCGGTGATGGAGGAGGCCGTCGAGGTCGACATCCCCGAAGGCGACCTGCGTGTGGACGTGTTCCGCTCCTCGGGCCCCGGTGGTCAGTCGGTCAACACCACGGACTCGGCCGTGCGCCTCACCCACATCCCCACGGGCATCGTGGTGTCGATGCAGAACGAGAAGTCCCAGATCCAGAACCGTGCCGCCGCGATGCGCGTGCTGCAGACGCGACTCCTTCTCCTGAAGAAGGAGGAGGAAGCCGCGAAGAAGAAAGAGCTCGCCGGTGTGATCACAGCGAGCTGGGGCGATCAGATGCGCTCATACTTCCTCTATGGCCAGCAGCTGGTGAAGGATCTGCGCACGGGATACGAGGTCGGAAACCCCGCGAGCGTCTTCGACGGCGACCTGGATGGCCTGATCTCCGCGGGAATCCGCTGGCGCAAGCGCAAGATCGAAGACTGAGCGGCGCCTCGGCGCTGACCCGCCGATTCGTGGTGTCTGAGGGCTTTCGGAAACGTTCAGTGACGTAATTCGTACGTCACTGGTTGGCATCGGAAACATCCGGACTGATAGGAAGAGGAACAGTTTTCACGCTGTGTCCCCTCCTTCACCCGAACGACCGCACCGTCCCGCTGGGAGCACCGATGTCCGTACCCGAATCCGTTGCGAACCCCCAACCTGCTGAGCCCGAGAACGATTCTGCTGCCGCCTTCTCTGTGGATCTTCGTCGATTGAGGCTCGCGGCTGATCAGCCCACGCTCGACACTATCGCGCGTGCGGCGGGAATCTCGCGAACCATCCTGTCGGAGACGTTCAACGGCAAGGCCCTGCCGTCGGCGCGCACGATCGATCGTGTCGTGCGCTACCTGGGTGCCGATCCGGCGCCGTGGCTCGAACGTCGTGATCGACTGGCCGCCGCGAACGGAGTGTCGACGTCGTCAGAAGAATCCGAACCCGCGGTCGAATCGCAGCCCCGCCGCACTGTCCGTGCACGCACCGCCGCGCTTCTCACGGTTGCCGGAGTTGTCGCTGGTCTCGTCATCGGTGGGGGTGTCGGTTTCGGTGTGGGCGCGGCCAACATGGCGGCGACCCCGCTCGCAGAGCGAACCCAGATCGCCGTCCAGAACGGTCTGGATCCGGCGAAGACCGCGTGCGTGGACGATTCGAAGGTCGTTGTGGCATCAAAGCGCACCAACAACACGCTGTTGGAGATCAAGTGGTCGAACAAGTGCACCGCGGCGTGGGCGCGCGCCACACGATACGACGAGCAGCAGATGGGCAACTCGATCACCGTGAGCCTGTACCCGCAGATGAACCCGGACTCGGCCGATCGTCAGACGGCCACCGCCTCTGATGTGAACGGCGTCTACACCCCTCTGCTCGTTCGGCCTGGCGATGACCTGTTGTGTGCTGTCGCCTCGATGACACTGGGCGGAGAGGAGATCGACCTCGGCGAGCCGCTGTGCACGTGACGCCCCGAGAACAATATGCCGGGTCGGGTGTCGCTCGGCGGTCCTGCAATGGCCCCGACGTAGGCTGATTTGGCCATGATTCGGTTCGAGAACGTCACCAAGCGCTACCGCGGCACACCCCGTCCCGCGCTCTCCGACGTCGACTTCGAGATTCAACGCGGTGAGTTCGTGTTCCTCGTCGGCGCGTCGGGATCCGGGAAGTCGTCGTGTCTTCGTCTCATCCTCCGCGAGGATGTCCCCACTGCCGGCCGCGTTCTCGTGCTCGGCAGCGATACCCGGAAGATGTCCAATCGAAGGGTTCCCTACTTCCGCCGCCACATCGGATCCGTGTTTCAGGACTTCCGACTGCTGTCATCCAAGACCGTGGCGCAGAACGTCGCGTTCGCCCTTCAGGTGACCGGGGCCAGCCGAGCGCTGATCCAGCAGTCCGTGCCCGAGGCGCTGGAGCTGGTCGGCCTGCAGGACAAAGCCAAGCGCATGCCCACCGAGCTGTCCGGTGGTGAGCAGCAGCGCGTGGCCATCGCGCGTGCCATCGCCAACCGTCCGCAGGTGCTGCTGGCCGATGAGCCCACCGGAAACCTGGACCCGGGTACGTCGACCGATATCATGCAGCTCCTCGCGCGCATCAACGCGAATGGCACCACCGTGGTGATGGCGACGCATGAGGCCGGTTTCGTCGACCAGATGCAGCGTCGTGTGATCGAACTGCGCGACGGCGTGATCATCCGCGACGACCGGCACGGTGGTTACGGCGACACGTCCGCGATTCCTCGCCTCGAGGCGTTCACCGAACGCGGTGCGGCGTCTGCTGCCGCGCTGACGGCGGTCCTGGAAGTACAGCGCGAAGTCGCGGCTGCCGTTGACGCGGGCGATCCCGCTGTGGTCGTCGCCGCTGCCGTGGCTGTTCCGGTCGCAGAGAAGGCGGAAGTCGCTGCGGATGCTGACGCGCCGTTCGGCACGGGGGAGCGTGAGCCGGAGGGTGACAGCGTCGAGCCGGCCATCATGCGTCCGGCACTGGCTGAGCCGGTCGCCGACGCAGAGGCCCGGCCGATGACGCGACCGATCGCGCTGCCGGATGTCCAGGTGGCCGAGCTCGGCGTCGCCGACCGGCTGGGACTGAGCGAGTACGACGACAACGACGAGGTGGGTCCGACATCATGAGGCTGGGACTCATCTTCTCGGAGGTCTTCCAGGGCTTCCGTCGGAACGTCTCGATGGTCATCTCGGTGATCCTCGTCACGTTCGTATCGCTCACCTTCGTGGGCGCGGCCATCCTCACGCAGTCGCAGGTGGGCAAGCTCCACGACTACTGGGAGGACCGCGCGCAGGTCGAGATCTTCATGTGCACCTCCACGGCGATCGGCGATAACTGCACCGATGGCAATGCGACACCGGAGCAGATCGAGGACGTCCGCGCACAGCTGGGCGGTGGCACGCTGGGGCCGCTGATCGCCAACGTGCAGGAGATCACGCAGGCCGACGCTTACCAGAGCATCATCGACCAGCGCGGCGAAGAGTACGCCAGCGTCTTCGCACCCGACAGCATCAACGCCTCGTTCCGCGTGAATCTGAAGGATCAGTCGCAGGTCACCGTGATCGAGGAGGCGTTCCACTCCACGAAGGGCGTTCAGGAGGTCAAGAACCAGATGAAGTACCTGGAACCGCTGTTCCAGGCGCTTCAGGTGGCCACCTACCTCGCGGTCGGGATCGCCGCGCTCATGCTGATCGCGGCCATTCTTCTGATCGCGACGACCATCCGGCTGTCCGCAGTGGCGCGTCGCAAGGAGATCGGCATCATGCGTCTGGTCGGCGCATCCAACCGCTTCATTCAGACGCCATTCGTGCTCGAGGGAGTGTTGGCGGCCTTCATCGGATCCGTGCTCGCCTCGGGCGCGCTGTGGGCGGCGGTGCAGTTCGGCGTGCTCGGCTATCTGACCGGCCGTGTCACCTTCATCCAGAGCTGGATCGGTCTGAACGACGTATGGGTGGTCATCCCCATCGTCGTGGGTCTCGGTGTGGTGCTCGCGGCGCTGTCGGCGGGATTCGCCATTCGGCGCTGGCTGCGCACCTGACGCGTCGTCGTGCGGTGCCGACGGTTGATAGACTGATCGGCTGCCGCGCGTGCGCGCGGTGATTGAGGAGAGTGTGACATGGTCCGTGAACGCGGGGAGAAGGTCGTTGCGACCAACCGGCGTGCACGCCACGACTACAACGTCGAGAAGACGTACGAGGCGGGTATGGTGCTGACCGGCACCGAGGTGAAGTCGCTGCGACAGGGACGCGCCAACCTGACGGATGGCTACGCCTACATCAAGGGCAACGAGGCCTGGATCGACAACATCCACATTCCGGAGTACTCGCAGGGGCACTGGACGAACCACTCAGCCAAGCGGGTGCGCAAGCTGCTGCTGAACCGGGAGGAGATCATCAAGATCTCTCACGCGGTCTCCGCGGGCGGATACACGCTGGTTCCGCTGAAGCTGTACTTCCGTGACGGCCGCGCGAAGCTGGAGATCGGTGTCGCGAAGGGTAAGCGCGAGTTCGACAAGCGTCAGACCCTGCGTGAACGTCAGGACAAGCGCGAGGCTGACCGCGCTATGCGGACACGCAATCGCATGGGGGAGTGATCCCTCACACGCCGAGGCCGGCCCGGGTTTCCGGGCCGGCCTCGGCGATTATCCGGGTCAGACGCTGACCGGCTGCTCCTGGTCACGGAACGCCTGCTTGGGCACGAAGCAGAGGAACACGGCGGCGACGAGTGCCGTCGCCGAGCACACGGCCCACACAGTCATGTAGCCGCTGAGCGAGCCGGCGGTCTGGTCGGGGTTCGCCACCGCGCCTGTCGCACCGTGGAGCAGAGCGATGCCGAAGACGCAGGACGCGATCGCACCACCGACGGTCTTGACCGAGTTCGTGAGTCCGGTCGCGACGCCGGTCTGCGTCGGCGGCGCCGCGGCTGCTGCTGCGGACGGGAGAGCTGCAACCAGGGCCCCGGACCCGAGTCCCACGATCAGCATGTTGGTGACCACCTGCGCGTAGCTGCCGTGCAGGGGGAGGAACAGCGCGAAGCCGACGCACACCAGCAGCGCCGCGCCGATGAGCGCGATCCGCGGTGACAGAAGTCGTCCGATCAGCGGGAAGAGAAGCGCTCCGGTGATCATCGCGATGAGGTAGAGGCCGATGATGAGCGAGGTGGCGAAGCCTTGTGTGCCGAGTCCGTAGCCGTTGACCGTCGGGTCGGTGCGCGCGAAGGTGGACAGCGGTGCCTGCCCGCCGAGCACGCTCACACCGAACAGACCGGCCGTGACGAAGACGGGACCGAGTGCCGGGTTCCGGAACATCCGGACATCGATGAGCGGATCGTCCTGGCGCAGTTCCCAGAACACGAACGGGATGACGAGAGCCACGCCCACCAGTGTCACCAGGATGGAGACGATGTCGCCGGGGCCGTTGAGGCGCAGCAGACTGAGACCGCCGGTGAAGGCGATGAGCGCGACGGAGATGAGTGCGAGTCCCACGGTGTCCAGTCGACCGCCGGCGTGCTCGGGCGACTCGGTGACGCCGAACAGGATGACGAAGAAGCACACCACCACCAGGACCGCCGGCACCACCAGCACGACGGTGAGCGGCAGCGCGTCGATGAGCGCGCCGCCAAAGAGAGCGCCGAGGATCGCGCCTCCTTCGAGTGATGCCACCAGGATGCCGGCGGCACGTGCCGTGATCTGCGCGCGCCCGTCGACTCCACGGGTGCGGCTGAAGATGAGAGCGATCTCCATGGGCAGCCACACCACGTAGAAGCCCTGCAGCGCCCAGGCGATGAGGAAGACGCCGAACGAATCGGAGAACGGCAGCGCGAACGACGCGATCGCCGTCAACGCGGTGGAGATCAACAGCATGCGCTTGTGCCCGAACATGTCGCCGAGCTTCGCGAACGCGGGAACGACCAGCGCGGACAGCATGAGCTGCGCGCCCTCGAGCCAATTCACGTCGGCGTCGGGGATGCCGAGATGGCGGGCGATGTCGGTGAGCATCGGGGTGTAATACCCCTGGAGGACGCCGCTGGTGAACTCGACGAAGGCGAGGTAGCCGACGACGCCGGCGAGTCCTGCCCAGGCGATTCGTGCTTTCACGTGATGCTCCTTCGCATCGCTGCGCGCATCCGCTTCGGGTGGGTGCGCGGGGGAGTCGGGTGCGTCAACCCTACCCGGGCAGCTGCGTGATCAGCGTGCGGTGGAAGAGTTCACCGCGCTCGAGTTCCGAGACGGCCACCCGCTCGTTCACGCCGTGCAGCGTGGCGCGCAGCTCGGACGACATGGACAGCGGAGCAAAGCGATACACGGACGGCGCGAAGCGGTGGAAGTGACGCGCATCCGTCGCCGCGAACACGATGTACGGGACAGTGAGCGCCGCCGGGTGCGACGCGGCCACCGCCTGTGTGATCAGCGCGAACGGGGCGTTGTCCGTGGCGGATTCCGGGGATGGCTCGTCACCATCGATCACGGTGACCGTGACGCTGCGGTCGTTGATCCGCTTCTCGAGCCGACGCACCGTCTGCGCGATGGTGGTGCCCAGGGCCAGCCGGAGGTTGATGGTGGCCGATGCCTGGGACGGCAGCACGTTGTCGGCCGTTCCGCCTTCGAACATTGTCGGTGCGATCGTGGTGCGGACCATGGCCGCTGGTTCCCCGCCGAGTCGTGTGAAGGCGATCGCGCTGAGTCGGGGGACCGCGATGAGCAGGCGCAGCAGGAGGCGGGGCGCACCGCTCGTGCGCTGACTGAGTGCGGTGAGCATCGCGGTGATGGTGCGCGGCGTGCGGGAGGGGAAGGTGCCGGGCGTGAGCCGTTCGATCGCGCGCGCGATTCGGCCGACCGCGGTCAGCTTCGGCGGTGCGGAGGCATGTCCTCCGTCCCCGCGTGCCGTGAGGCGCACCGAGAGCACGCCCTTCTCCCCGACACCGACCATCGCGGCCGTGCCGTCGACGAAGGGCAGCGGCGCGTCCACCACTGCGCCACCCTCATCCAGCACGAGCCAGGGCCGTATGCCGCGTTCGTGAAGAACGCGAGCACCCTCGCGCGCCGCCGCACCGTGCGACTCCTCATCCGGGCCGAGCCAGACGTAGACGTCGCGTGGCGGGGTGAAATCGGCGGCGAGCAGGTTCTCGACCGCGTCGAGGATCACGACCAGCGGACCCTTGTCGTCCAGCGCACCGCGCCCGTGCACGAATCCATCGCTGATCTCACCGGCGAACGGGTCGTGCTTCCAGTCATCGCTCAGGTCGACCGGAACCACGTCGTAATGCGCCATCAGCACGACCGGGTCGGCGTCTCCCGTTCCTCGCCAGCGATAGAGCAGACCGCCCTCGCCGATGATCTCGTGATCAAGGGCCGCGTGCAGCCGCGGATAGAGCTCCCCGACGAGGTCGGCGAAGGCGAGGAAGGGCTCGTCTCCGCGCGTGCTCCGCTCCGCCGACACGGTCGGGAGGGTGATCATGCGACTGAGCCGCTCCGCGATTGCGGGGCGGACGGTCACGTTGATATCTGTCATGAGACCTGTGTGCTGTTCATTCATGGGTGGTCGTGTCACGGGTGTCCCGCAGGGGGACATCCGTCATGAAGCTCGGAAGCGCGCTTCGACGGTTGCCGCCACGCGAATGGGACGTGGCTCGAGCTGGAGCCCGCCGCCGCCTCCGGAGCCGTCGGCGAAGGCCCGCATCGCCATTCCCTGCTTGCCCATGGCGGCCTCGGGGGAGTTCAGCAGTCCGGCGTCGGCGATCTCGACGGGCTGCACGGATGCCAGACCCAGAGCGGCCGCGTACGCGGTGGCGCGCTGCAGGGCCACGCCGACGGCGGCTTGTGCCACCTCGGACTCCGTGGCGCGCGCGGTGTCGGGCGTGAGCTCCCACGAGATGCCATCGACCGCCACGCCCTCACGCTCGGAGACGGCGGTGATCCATTCCGAGAGCGCGGCGAAGTCGGTGAACTCGCTCCGCGTGCTCATGCTTGCGTGGTGGACAAGGGGGAGCTGCGTGCCGTCCTGGCTCCACGGCCGATCGGACCACACCGAGACGCGCTCGCTGGACCACTGCGCGACGGTGCCGCGCGCCTCGGCGTCGGCAAGCTCGGCCACGAGTCGTTCGGCGAGGCTCGTCGCCTGAGCGAAAACCGCGGCACGATCGGGGCCGTCCAGACGGACGGAGACGGTGGCGACGCCGAGTTCCGCGGGTACCCGCGTCTCGTGCTCGCCGCGGACGGAGATGACGACATCGCTCATGGTCTGACTCTAGCGCCGGGCTCTGACATCGAGCCCGGTCGAGTTGCGCGCGGGCGTGGCATGGTCGTGGCTCTCGATGAGCCATGGGCGGCGGATCGGCGGCGCCCAGCGCGGCCCGGACCCGTCGGAATGCTGTAGGCTGGGATGCTCCGGAGTGATCCGGAACTGGTAATTCCACAGTGCGACAGCGGCCCTCCTGACGGAGGAACACGGGGCTGATCGGTTTCGACAGCGCCTGTGAATCCACGAGAAGCGGGCCGAGGATGCAGGGTTATCTCGTGAACGCTCCCTGCAAAAACATAAGTGCCAACGCTAAGCGCACTGACTTCGCCCTCGCTGCATAAGCGAGCCCGATAGTCCGTCAGACCGTATGTGATTCCGGTACGGGTTCTGGCGTCATTTAGGAATCTTGCTGCGCGGTGGCGTCTGGACGCCGCGTGGGACTCTTCCCAGGCTGGGCTCGTCGACTTAGGTGTCTGTGACAAAGGTCGGAGCCGAGCAGAACGTCTGCACAGAATGCGCCCGGAGAAGGCGTGGAGACTCAGCGTTGGACGGGGGTTCGATTCCCCCCAGCTCCACCACGTCGCTGTCGCGAAGTAGAAGCCCCTCGATCCTGGACGAACTCCGGGATCGAGGGGCTTCTTCGTTCCCGGAACCTACTCCGCGCGACTCGCCGCCCACTCGGAGCGCAGGATTCCCATCCGCACGAGGTCCTCGTAGTGGCCGCGCACCCAGGCGTGCTCGCGCTGACGGCCCTCGACGACGAAGCCCGCCTTCTCGTACGAGCGGATCGCACGCACATTGGAGGCGATCACCTCCAGATGAATCCGCCGGAGGTTCGCGCGTACGAACGCGAACTCCAGCATCTGCGCCATCGCCTCTGTCCCGATCCCTCGACCGCGCGCTGGCGGAGTCAGAGAGATTCCAACCTCGCCGTGTCGCGAGAGATCGTCGATGTCGAACACGCCGATGTGGCCGACCGCCGTGCCATCCACGTCGATGACGAAGCTCAGATTGCCGTCCGATTCGGCGTCACGTGCGACTATCCGCGATTCCCAGCGCTCACGCGTGGGAATGGCCGGACGGCCCGGATTGCGCTCCTCCCAGGTCTCCAGATCTGCGGCGATCGAGTACAGGGCGTCGAGGTCGGCATCGGTGCGGGGGCGAAGGGTCACCCGAGGTTTCGTCGGCATGTCGGCACGATACCTCGAGCCGTCGACACTCGGTGCCCACCCGATGAGCAGCCAGATCACCGTGCGCCTGTCCGACGAGATCGTTGCCTACGATCTCGACTTACCCCTCCGGCGTGGGGGACATCCTGATTCAGGCGGTCTTGCCGCGATTCGCGAGTCGGATCTGGCGAGACGGCTTGCCGCCGACGAAGGACTGAGCGGAGTCTACGAGGAAGCCGTTGCGCAGCGCCTCACGCCCGATCAGCATGCGAAAGCCCATCTGGGCGCGGTTGGTGAGGGTCAGCTCCACCGGCATCTCGATGCCCACCAGTCGGAGATCGGCGATCACGACGATTCGCCGCTCCACGTGCCCCGAGGAGCTGCGGACGTCGCGCCGATCGTGGATCGGAAGCTCCACAACCTGGGCGTCGGCGTCGGAGAACTGCCAGGGATGCACGGCGAAGCGCACCCACTCGCGACCGTCGTGATCGAACTCGACGATGTCGAAGGCGTGCAACGATGAGGTGCGCGCACCGGTGTCGATCTTCGCCTTGATCCAGGGCAGATCGATGCCGGCGAGCGACACCCATTCTCGCCAGCCCGTGACGGTGATTGAATGACCTGAGCCCACCCGATCATCATGACAGGAAAACGCCGTTGAAGATCGCCATCCTTTCCCGTGCGCCGCAGGCGTATTCCACGCAGCGTCTGCGCACCGCGGCCGCTCAGCGGGGCCACGAGGTCAAGGTTCTCAATACGCTGCGCTTCGCGATCGACCTCGCGGGTGATGCGCCGGATCTGGCGTATCGGGGCCGCCGGCTGAGTGACTACGACGCGATTCTGCCGCGCATCGGCTCGTCCATCACCTACTTCGGCACCGCCGTCGTGCGCCAGTTCGAGCAGATGGACGTCTACACGCCCAACACCTCCAACGGCATCGCCAACGCGCGCGACAAGCTTCGGGCGACACAGATCCTGTCCCGCCACGGCATCGCGCTGCCGGCCACGGCGTTCGTGCGCAATCGCGCGGACGTGCGCCCCGCCATCGAGAGCGTGGGGGGTGCTCCCGTCGTCATCAAGCTGCTGGAGGGGACTCAGGGGATCGGTGTGATCCTCGCGCCCCAGGTGAAGGTCGCAGAAGCCATCATCGAGACGCTCCACTCCACCAAGCAGAACGTGCTGATCCAGAAGTTCATCTCCGAATCCCGCGGGCGCGACATCCGCGCACTCGTGGTGGGGGATCGGGTCGTTGCCGCGATGCGGCGCACCGCGCAGGGCGACGAGTTCCGCTCCAACGTACATCGCGGCGGAACCGTCGAGGCCGTGGAACTGGATGAGGAGTACCAGCGCACCGCCGTACGCGCCGCGCAGATCATGGGCCTTCGCGTGGCCGGTGTCGACATGCTGGAGGGCGTCGACGGCCCGCTGGTGATGGAGGTCAACTCGTCTCCGGGACTGCAGGGCATCGAAGCGGCCACCAAGCTCGACGTCGCCGGCGCGATCATCGACCACATCGCCAATCAGGTTGCCTTTCCGGAGATCGACGTGCGCCAGCGCCTCGCGGTCTCCACCGGATACGGTGTGGCCGAGCTTCTCGTGCATAACGGCGCGGGAGTCGTCGGCCAGACGCTCGGTGAGGCGGGGCTCTGGGAGCGTGACATCACGGTGCTCACCCTGCATCGCGGCACGAACGTGATCCCGAACCCCCGCAAGCACGTCATCCTCGAAGGCGAGGATCGCCTCCTCTGCTTCGGCAAGCTGGAGGAGATGCGTTCGATGATCCCGGAGCGGCGTCGGCGCGCTCGGGTGCGCAAGCTCCCGAAGGAACCGATCCCGAAGGACACCGGAGTCGACGCCTGAACAGGCAGCTCACGCGGCGCCGTGCGCGCCGCGTGATGACGTTCGCCCTGATGACGGCGGGTCTCGTGACGCTCGCGGCCTGCACGCCGCAGTTCGTGCTCGATCCGGAGTTCGCGGCACGGGACATTCCCGTCGGCGCCGCCTCCACTGATCCGCTGCTGCAGGATGACGACTTCCGCGACATGATGGGCGATTTTCCGATCATGCAGCGGTCGATGGATATGTCGGTGCCCATTCCCGGCCTCTACGGTGCGTACGGCCTCAAGCGCAGCAGCGGCGACGCGGCGTATCAGCTCGTCCTCTCGAAGGGCTTCACGCCGCAGGGTCTGGCGCTGAGCGATGATCAGGTGTTCGTGTCGGCCTACGATCACAAGCACAAGCTGAACTCGGTCGTCTTCGTGTTCGACTACTCCGGCGCGTTCGTGAAGACCATCTCGCTGCGCAACAAGGCGCATGTCGGCGGGATCGGCTACGACGAGGAAGCGCGGGTGTTGTGGATCGGGGACGCGCGTGACGGGCGTGCTGCCATCTCCGGCATTCTGCAGGACACGATCGACACCTACGACGTCCACGCTCTGACGCCGATCGAGTACGCCGTCTCTTTCATCGTCGACAGCCTCGAGGGCGTGTCCACGCTGGACTTCCATGGCGACCTGCTGTGGGCCAGCTACTTCACGAACGATCCGGACGACTCGCAGATCCAGGTGTTCAGCTTGGATTACTCAGAGCCCGACGACGAGGGATTCGTTGAGCTGACGGACGTGGGCGATACCGACCGGTCGTACATCGATGAGGACGGTGAGCACCACATCTTCGCCGATCTTGCGCTCACGGCTCCGAAAGAGGTCCAGGGCCTCGCGTTCGATGACACCCACCTGTACGTCGCGCAGTCGTTCGGCACGAAGAACTCGCGCCTGACCCGCTACGACCTCGCCGTGGATGAGGACTCGGCCGTTTTCACCAACGGCGTGTCCATCGAGCTGCCCCCGTACCTGGAGCAGATCGCGCTGTCCGGCGAAGACGGCGTGAGTGATATCCACCCGCTGTTCGAGAGCGCTCAACCGGCGTATCGGAAGAAGGTCGACGTCTTCGTGGATCGGATCGTCACGATCACTCACGATGACTTCGAGGCGGCTGCCACGGAAGACGATCGTGCGCCGGAGCTCGTCGAGATCGAGGTCACGGCCGCAGACTGAAGCGGACTGACGCTCACGCAGAGCCGGGGAGCACCAGCGCCGTCTCATAGGCGAGAATCACGAGCTGTGCGCGGTCGCTCGCATGCACCTTCATCATGGTGCGATTGACGTGCGTCTTCGCCGTGTGCAGGGAGATGGTCAGGGCATCCGCGATCTCGGCGTTGGAGAGGCCGCGACCGACAAGCTGAAGCACTTCGCGTTCGCGGGGTGTGAGGGAGATGAGTCGCGGATCCGCGGGGTCTGCCGTCCTCGGCTGCGGATCGGTGATTCGCTCGATGAGGGCGCGTGTGGCGGCAGGCGAGAGGAGGGCCTCGCCATCGTGGATCGTGCGGATGGCATGCACGATCTCGTCCGGTTCCGCCCCTTTGCCGATGAAGCCGCTCGCCCCGGCGCGCAGGGCCGCGAGCACGTAGTCGTCCTCCTCGAAAGTGGTGAGAATCAGAACCCGTGCGATGGGCTCCGCGGCCTCCGCTCGGATCCGGCCCGTCGCAGCGATGCCGTCGAGCACCGGCATCCGAATGTCCATGAGGACGACGTCAGGCTGCAGCATGCGAGCGGCGGTCACCGCTTCCTCGCCGTGTGCGGCCTCGCCGACGACATCTATCCCACCGTCGGTGAGGATCTCGCGCACGGCACGGCGGATGAGCGGCTGATCGTCCACGATGAGCACGGTGGTCATTGATCGCCTTTCGCGGGGAGGGGGAACTCAGCGCGCAACACGAAGTCCCGTGCGGTTCGGTGCGTCTCGATGTGACCTCCGGCGGCCGACACGCGCTCACGAAGTCCTCGGAGACCGTGGCCGCTGGTGATGGGCCCTGCGCCGCCTGCGACGGTATTCGTGATGGTGATCCGGAGACCGTTCGCGGTCCGCCCGAAGTCCACGTCGGCGAGAACATGATCGCCGTGCTTGAGCGCGTTCGTGAGACCCTCCAGCAGCACGAAATGGGCCGCGTGATCGGCGGCGGGGGTCAGCGCGGGGAGTTCCTCATCACCCGCGACCTCAACGATGAGGCCGCCGGCCCGGAAGCGCTCGAAGAGGGCCGTTCGCTCGGCAAGTCCCGGTTGCGGGCGCAGCGTTCGAAGATCGTCCGGGTCTTCGGCCCGCAGCACCGCCAGGAGCGCACCGATGTCCGCCAGCACGGTGCGCGATGCCGAGCGGATCGTCGACAGGGCCTCGCGCGCACGCTCGGGCTTCGTCTCGACCGCGGCGGACGCGACACCAGCGTTCAGGCTGATCACCGAGATCTGATGCGCGACGAGATCGTGCAGATCGCGCGCGATGCTCACCCGCTCCTCGGCCACGCGACGACGCGATTCCTCCTCGCGTGAGCGCTCCGCCCGCTCCACCCGCTCCGACATGACGATCGTGTAGTCGCGACGCGATCGTGTCGCGATGCCCAGGGCCGCGCCCGCGACGATGAAGGCCAGGAACTGCATGGCTCGCGAGTCGAAGGGCTCGCCGCCGAGGACCATCGCGTTGGCGACGAAGACGATGCCGACCATCGATGTGACCGCGACCAATGCCGGGGTGCGGGGGAGGCGATCGGTGACGGCGTACGCGCTGATCGCGAGAGCCATCAGGGTGCTCGGACCGACGATGCCCGTCGCGGCGAGCAGCAGGTCGCACAACAGGATGACGCCGAGAACGGCGAGCGGCGCTCGGCGACGCAGCAGCAGGGCGAGGGCCGGGAGGAGCGCGGGGACGAGTTGCCAACCGTGCGCACGGAACTCTTCATCGGGAAAGGGGAGAGCGCCCAACAGCACGATCACGGCGACCGCAGAGATGTCGCCGAGCAGTGTCGGGACGAGGGAGGCGCGATTCGTGCTCACAGCTCCAGCATTTCACTTGAGCTCCCCGGACGTATCCCTCTACCGGAGCATTGCGGCATACCGCGAACGCGGTACACGGGTGTCTGCGGCCGGGCGATGCGCTGCGGGGCGGTGGTCGTGAGTCTGGAAGGACTCAACTCGATCGGAAAGGACGTCATGAAGAAGTCGAGGAAGGCGCTCATCGTTCTGGGCAGCATCGCCGCAGTCATCGCCGTCGGACTGGCGACCACCACGGTGGTCAATGTTGCGGCGACGAACGCCGAGGCGGGTGCGATTGAACCATACGGCCAGAAGGTAGAGGTCGAGGGGAAGAGCATGAACGTGCTCGTGACGGGTGAAGGCGACAACATCGTGCTGCTGCCGGGATTCGGGACCTCGTCACCGGTGCTCGACTTCTTGCCGCTGATCGAGGATCTCGCCAGCGATCACCGGGTCATCGCCGTGGAGCCGTTCGGGT
Organism: Microbacterium sp. ZW T5_56; assembly: GCF_044987425.1. Classification (NCBI taxonomy): domain Bacteria; kingdom Bacillati; phylum Actinomycetota; class Actinomycetes; order Micrococcales; family Microbacteriaceae; genus Microbacterium; species Microbacterium sp. ZW T5_56. The sequence goes on from NZ_JBJDRI010000015.1 coordinate 73,214, forward strand.
ACGGACTCAGCGACGGCACAGAGGAGCCGCGGACGACGGCGAACATCGTGAGCGAGGTGCATGAGGCACTCCAGGAGCTCGGTGTGAGGAGCTACACGCTGATGGGCCACTCGATCGCGGGTCTGTACGGCATCGAGTTCGCCGAGCGCTATCCGGAGGAGGTGCGCGCATTCGTCGGGATCGACAGCAGCGTTCCAGGGCAGCCGAACATGGATGCGGCTTTTCCGACCGGCCTGCTCGGTGCGCTGAAGAACCTCGGGCTGGTGCGCTTGCTGTCGGGCGTCGGTGGCGACAGCGGCTATGGCAGCCCGTTCTATGACGACCACGACCGACAGCAGATCGGGCTGTTGACCAATCGCAACAGCCTGGAGCCGACCTATCTCGACGAGATGGCGCGAATCCGAACCAACTTCGCGGATGCCGAGGGGAAGACCTTCCCCGACGACCTTCCGCTGCTGCTGTTCGTGCAGGAGATCAATCCGGCCAACGACGATTGGCTGCCGATGCATGAGCGGCAGGCCGCAACGGTCACCGACGGCACCGTCATCCCGCTCGACGGCGACCACTATCTGCATCACACTCAGTCGCCGACCATCGCACAGGACTTCCGCGCGTGGGAAGCCGAGCGCTCGCAGGACTGAGGGGATCCCGTTGCGCTGGCGGCTGCGATCGTGTGCCGCTGTCAAGGGGCTTCCCAGCGGAGCGCGCCGGTTGGAGGCTGGCGGTTCGCAGTGAAGGGAGCAAACCGATGCAGGATGTCGATCAGCGAGGACCTCGGTTCGTGTTCTGGGCGTGGCTGGTGCTGATCGTCGGCGGTCTTGCCACGATGATCATGCTGCCGCTGGCGGGTCGCTGACATGGGGCGCTGGATTCGTGACAACGGCCTGAGCCTGGCGTTCCTGGCGATCTTCCTGGCGACGCTGGTGGGGGAGTCTCTCGTGGGGCTGGCGTACACGAACGAGCAGCTCGCGCAGCACCGTCAGCCGTCGATCGGCTACGTGGATTATGTGACCTCGTCCGACTTCCTCGTGGATGTCGCCGAGAACTGGCAGTCGGAGTTCCTGCAGTTCTTCCTGTTCATCCTCGCCACCGTCTGGCTCATCCAGCGCGGCTCGCCGGAGTCTAAGAAGCCGGGGGACGAGGGCATCGGGTCGGAGAAGGACCAGCTGATCGGGGAACACGCCGCTGCAGACTCGCCGCGCTGGGCGCGCGTGCGCGGCTTCCGCCTGTGGCTGTACTCGAACTCCCTGCTGCTGGTGATGGGATCGATCTTCCTGCTGTCCTGGTTCGCGCAGTCGCTGGCCGGCCGGGTGGTGGCAAGCGAGGAGAACGCCCAGCATGGGCTGGGCGAAGTGAGCTGGCTGGAGTACGTTGCATCGCCCGAGTTCTGGAACCGGACCTTGCAGAACTGGCAGTCCGAGTTCCTCGCCGTCGGCGCCATGGTGGCGTTCAGCATCTTCCTGCGCCAGCGCGGCTCGAGCGAGTCCAAACCGGTGGGGGTGCCGCATCACACCAGCAGTGTCGAAGCCGACTAGCGCTGGGCTGCGAGCCCGCCGGATCGGCCCTCACGACAAAGGGCCTGAGTATCGTGAAATACTCAGGCCCTTGCTGGTGCACCCCCTGGGACTTGAACCCAGAACCCACTGATTAAGAGTCAGTTGCTCTGCCGATTGAGCTAGAGGTGCTTGGTGTTTTGTGCCTCGCGGCAACAGAGAAAACATTACCAGGCCCTCGCCTCCAACGTGAAATCCGTATCGCCTCGGGAGTGTCATCGATACGAGCGACGGGGGACTCGGAGGTCAGGGGACCGACGCCCGGGGCGGCTCCGGACTGCGGCCTCCTCAAACGAGCATCGAGGTTACTGTCGGGACATGACGTCGCAGGAGGAGATCATCGTCGGTCGCTGGGATCGAGGGAGCGTCGCGCAGTCGCGAGCGCTGTCGGTGCTCCTCGGCGACTACCATCGCCAGACCGAAGCGGAGAAGGGCGCCGCGGTGGATGTCATCGGTGCGCTGCCTGCGCGATACCGACTGGAAGTCGTCGATCCGGGGACGGCGTTTGCTGATGATGTCGTGCTGGTGGCGCAGCAGGGGGACCAGCCCGCGGGCTGCGTCGTCATCACCGACGCGGGGGATCGGCAGCTCGAGATCAAGCGCCTCTGGACTGCGCCGGAGTTTCGCGGCCGACGCGTGGCTTCACGGTTGCTGGCGGCAGTCGAGGCTCACGCGGAGGTGGTGGGCGCTGACAGCATCCGACTCTCGGTCTGGGAATGGCGTGTCGACGCGATCGGTCTCTACCGAAAGCTGGGCTTCATCGAGGCGTCGAGCTGGGAGACGCGGGACGGGCTCATCTGCATGACCCGCGCGGTGTAGCGAGCAGTCAGTGACCGCTGTCGGAGACGATCCGACCCGCCGAGAGCTCGACGACGCGGTCCGCGGCTGCGATCACGCTGCTGTCGTGACTGATGCAGACGACGGCGGCGCCTCGGGCTGCCTCCGCCGCGAGCAGTCGCGACAGGTGCTCCGTGCTCTCGCTGTCGAGGCCGGCGTCGGGCTCATCGAGCAGCAGAACGTCCGGGCGCTGTACCAGTGCCTGAGCCAGCAGCGTCCGCTGGCGCTGGCCGCCTGACAGCGACGCGAACGGCTGTCGCTCGCACCCTTCGAGGCCGACCTGCGTGAGCGCGGCCCCGATCGCGCCCCGCGCGTGAGAGCGGCGGATACGCGTGCCCGCGCGCCAGGTGCCCATGCGCACGACCTCGTCGACGGTCACGGGGAGTCCGACGAGCTCGTCGATCCGCTGCACCACGAGTGCCACACTTCCGCTGCGGCGGACGGTTCCGCACCGAGGTCTCCGCACACCCGCCAGGATCTCCAGCAGAGTCGACTTCCCGGATCCGTTCGGCCCGCGGAGCACGGTGACGGTCCCGGGAAGAACGTCGAGCGTGGCGTCTCGGAGGGTATCCGCGCGGTCGTAGGCGAAGGTGACGCGATCGAGGGAAACGGCGGCGTCGAGCGGGAGGTCCAGGGAGGGGGTGCGGTTCGGAAGCGTCATGGCATCATGCTAGCTTGTTGAGAACGGTTCTCATTATCAACAACGAAAGCGGTGTGGCGTGGCCTGGTTGCTCGATCCCCTGTCTGCTCAGTTCCTGCAGCGGGCACTCCTGGGCGGAGCGCTTGTGGCGGTTGTCTGTGGCATCGTGGGCACCTGGGTGGTGATTCGCGGGATGGCCTTCCTCGGAGAGGCGATCGGTCACGGCATGCTGCCGGGCGTCGCGATCGCCACGGTCACCGGGGCTCCGGTTCTGCTGGGTGCCGCTCTCGCGGCCGCCGTCATGACCGCCGCCGTGGGTCTGCTGCAGCGCCGGGGACGTCTCTCGTACGACACGAGCATCGGCCTGCTGTTCGTGGGGATGCTCTCACTTGGCGTGATCGTCGTCTCCCACTCGCGCAGTTTCGCAACCGACGCGACCGCCCTGCTCTTCGGCGACATCCTCGCCGTGGGAATCGCGGACCTGATCCCGCTCGTCATCGCGGCCGCCGCGACCGTCCTGCTCGCGGTGGTCTTCCATCGGTCGTTCGTGGTCACCGCGTTCGATCCTCGGATCGCCCACGTCCTGGGGCTGCGGCCTGCGCTCGCCCACGTCGTACTGGTGGGCCTCGTCACGCTGGCCGTGGTTGCGTCCTTCCCGGTGGTGGGCTCGCTGCTGGTGGTCGGCCTGCTCCTGGCGCCGGCCGTCGCGGCGCGGCCGTGGACCCGTACGATCCCCGCCACGATGCTCATCGCCGCCCTCTTCGGCATGCTCGCCGTGATCGTCGGGCTTCTGATCTCCTGGCACCTCGGAACGGCCGCGGGAGCGTCGATCGCCCTCACCGCGGTGCTGCTGGCGTTCCTCTCCGGCGCTGCTCGCGCGAGGCTTCGCCGCCGCGGAACGAGCCAGATCGTCGTGCGCACGCAACCGGCGGCTCCCGTCCACGCACGAATCGAGGTGATCGCATGACGCGTCGGCTCGTGCAGCTGCCGCGTCGCGCGGTTCTCGCCTCGACCGTGCTCATGTTGGCGATGATGATCACGGCGTGCTCAGCGGGCACCACATCCGCCGAACCCAGCGGGACACCGGGAAGCGGCCACGGAGCGATCGTGGGAGCAGTCGAAGCCGCCGAACCGCCCCTCCAGCTCCTCACCGTGGATGCCGACGGCGCAGCGGGGGTTCTCGACCTTCTGGATGGAACCACCGCGCGAATCGACGGCGTCGCCCGTCCGGAGGCGCTCGCGACCGACGGCCGGTACGTCTTCATCTCCACGGTGGGCGGGGTGCAGATCGTGGATTCCGGAGTCTGGAGCTGGGACCATGGCGACCACTTCCACTACTACCGCGCCCCCGCGCGAGTGATCGGCCTGATTCCCGGAGCCGGCCCCGCGACGGTCACGACCGGACCGCTGTCGACCGCAGGCTCCACCGCGATCGTGTTCTCTGGCGGTGCCGAGGCGGTCGTACTGGATAACGCAGCCCTCGCACGCGGAGAGATCGTCGAGAGATTTCGCGTCGATGCGGCCGCCCCCGTCGTCGTGGCCCCTCTCGGAGACGGCGCGGCCATCGCCCGAGGCGGACGCCTGGACATCGTTGGTGCCGCCGGCGAGACAGTCACCACCGGCACCGGGTGCAGGACACCGTCAGGCTCCATCTCGACGCGAGCCGGTGTCGTGATCGGGTGCGCCGAGGGAGCGATGGTGATCGCCTCGGCGGACGCACCGCCGGAACTCGTTCCGTTTCCGGGCGGCGCGCCGGCACTAACCGATTTCGACGGGCGTAAGGGACGTCCGACGGTGGCAGCGATCGCGCCCGACGTCGGCTTCTGGCTTCTTGATGCCCGCGCGCGCAGCTGGGAGCTCGTGCCGAGCCCCACTGCACTGGTGCGCGTGGTCGCCGTGGACGATACGGACGATCACGTCGTCGCCCTCGATGCGGACGGCCGGGTACGGGTGTTTCGCGACTCAGCCGAGGCGGCCGTGACAGAGCCGCTGACGGCGGATCCCGCGGGTTCGTCACTCGTCGTCGACGGGCAACGTGCCTACCTCAACGACGCGGCCACGGGTGTCGTGCACGAGATCGACTACGCCGACAACGCGCGGATCGCCCGCGCACTGGAGACGCCGACCGCCCCCACCTTCTTCGCGGAGGTGGGACGGTGAGGCGCCTGCTCATCACGCTCGCCGCGATGACCATCGCCCTCACGGGATGCTCGTCGGAGGCGAGGGAGGATCGCCCTCGGATCGTGGTGACCACGAACATCCTGGGCGATGTCGTTCGCAACCTGGTGCAGGACGAGGCCGAGGTCGCGGTGCTCATGAAGCCGAACGCCGACCCGCACTCGTTCGAGCTCTCCGCTCAGGAGGCAGAGATGCTCCACGACGCACAGCTGGTCGTGTCCAACGGTCTCGGGCTGGAGGAGGGGCTGCAGCACAACCTGGAGGAATCGATCGCTGTCGGCGTCCCGCAGTTCATTGCGGGCGATGTCATCGACGTTCTGGCCTATGCCGGCGACGGCCCAGGCGCCGGGAAAGCGGACCCGCATTTCTGGACCGATCCGGCACGCGTGATCGACGTCGTGGATGCACTGGGACCGGTGTTGATTGACACCGTCGGGCTGCCGGAAGCCGAGGTTGCGGCCAACATCGCGTCCTATCGTGACGAGCTCGTCGACCTGGATGCCGCGATGACGGACGAGTTCGCGACGATCCCCGCGGAGCGGCGTGCGCTGGTGACGAATCACCACGTCTTCGGATATCTCGCCGAGCGCTTCGACTTTCGTGTGGTGGGCGCGATCATCCCGGGCGGGACGACCCTCGCGGCCCCCAGCGCCGCCGACCTGCGTGACCTGACGAGCGCGATCGCCGCCGCCGGCGTGCGCACGATCTTCGCCGAATCGTCGCAGCCGGACCGTCTTGCTCACGTGCTCGCGTCGGAAGCCGGCCTCGACATCGAGGTGCGCGAGCTGTTCACCGAATCCCTCACCGAACCCGGTGGCGGAGCCGAAACCTACCTCACGATGATGCGCGTCAACACCGATCGCATCACCCACGGCCTCACTCGCTGAGGCCTGACAAGAAAGAAGAAAATGCACAGTAAACACTCCACGCGCGTCGCGGTCGCGGCGCTCGGAGCAACCCTGATCACGGCACTCACGGCCTGCGCCGGAACGGCATCGGCAGAATCCGCGCCCGTCACGGCGACGCCCGCCGCCACAGAAGCGACCGATCACGCGGACCACGCGCACGAGACAACGGGTCGGGTCGTCGTTACGTATGAGAACGGGATCGCGGTGCTTGACCCCCACACGCTGGAGACCCTGGCTGAGATCCCCACCGAGGCGTTCACACGGGTCAACTCCTTCGGGGACGGGCGGACGGTGGCCGTCACCACCACCGAAGGCTTCCGCTTCCTCGACACAGTTGAAGGTGTGCTCTCCGATCCGCTCGTTGCCGCAACCGCCGCCGGACACGTGGTGGTGCACGACGGCAAGACCGTGCTGTTCGACGATGGCACGGGAACCACCACCGTGTTCGATACGGCGGCATTCGACGCCGGCTACGACACGCTTCCGGAGTCGACCGGCCACACTGCGCCGGCCGCGCACCACGGCGTCTCGATCGTGCTCTCCGACGGGACGCTGCTCACCACGGTGGGCGACGACAGCGGGCGCACGGGTGCCGTCGCGCTCGCCCCGAAGGGGGACAGCTGGGAGCAGATCGCGATCACTGATCAGTGCCCCGGTATCCACGGTGAGGGCACCGCGCAGAATGAGACCGTCGTGTTCGGCTGCGAGGACGGCGCGCTGGTCTACTCGCAGGGTGCGTTCCAGAAGCTGACGGCGCCGGATGCATACGGCCGCATGGGCAACGCCTTCGTGTCGGAGACGAGTCCCATCGTCGTCGGCGATTACAAGAACGATCCCGACGCCGAGGGCTACCTGCTCGAAGCCGTGACGCTGATCGACACCGCGACGGGTGGCTTCCGGGTCGTCGACCTGCCCGCCGAGGTGCGCTACACGTTCCGTGACATCGCTCGGGGCCCGGACGATCTGGCGTACATCCTCAGCACAGATGGTCAGATCCACGTGCTCGACCCGGTGAGCGGCGAGATCGTACGCGCCTTCTCCGTCGTCGCTCCATGGCAGGGCCCGGCGCAGTGGCAGGATCCGCACCCCGCGATCAGGGTGGACGGCGACATCGCGTATGTGACCGAACCCGCTGCTCGCGCCGTGCATGCCGTCGACCTCGCCACTGGTGAGACGATCGCGACCACCACGCTCGATCACGCCCCCAACGAGCTGGCTGTCGCCGCCGACTGACCCCCGTTCGGTCAGCCGCGCACCATCACGTGCGCCACCGCCCGGAGACCCGTCGATCCTGTGTGAACACTGGTGCATTGCACAGCCGATCGGCGGGTATCCGCGCGGCACTGACGGGTAGGGTGAGAACCGTGACTGCGTCTGCGACCCCCACCACACCCGCGTCCGAATCCGAGGCGTTCGCCGCCGACCTTCGTCTGGCGCTCCGCCTCGCCGATGCCGCGGATCGCGTGGCGATGTCGCGGTTCGATTCCGCCGATCTGGACGTGCAGGCCAAGCCAGACGCCACCTTCGTCACCGATGCGGACATCGCCACCGAACGCGCCATTCGGGGCATCCTCGACGCGGAGCGGCCGGAGGACGGCGTCCTCGGCGAGGAGTTCGGCGTCAGCGGAACCTCGTCGCGACAGTGGATCATCGATCCGATCGACGGCACCCACAACTACCTCAAGGGCATTCCGATGTGGGGTGTGCTCATCGCGCTCGCGGTTGATGGCGTGCCGCAGGTGGGCGTCGTCAGCCAGCCCGCGCTCGGGCGACGGTGGTGGGCCGCCACCGGTCACGGCGCGTGGACGGCCACGGCGGAGGGTGATCGCCGGCTCCACGTCTCGGATGTCCAGGACATCGAGCGCGCCAGCGTCAGCTTCCAGAGCATCGCACAGTGGGACGAGGTCGGTCGCGCCGACGACCTGCTGCGTCTGACGCGGGCCGTCTGGAGAGACCGTGGCTACGGCGACGTCTGGCCCTACATGCTTCTTGCCGAGGGGCGACTCGAATTCGTCGCGGAGTTCGATGTCAAGGAGTACGACATCGCGGCGATCGTGCCGATCGTCCGCGAAGCGGGCGGTCGGATCACCGACATCGATGGCGTCGACTCCATTTCGTCGCGTTCCGTGCTGGCGACCAATGGGGCACTGCACGAGCCGTTCCTCGACCTCCTCGGAAGCGCCGATTGATGGCGGCGCGGTTGCTGCGTGTCGGTGTCATGCTGGCCGCCGCTGCGGTGCTCGCGGGATGCGCTCCCGCCGCGACGGTCGGCGCGCCCGCCGCGACCCCTCCGGCTTCGAGCGACCCGAGCGCGACGGCGCCGGGATCGAGTGAACCCCCCGCCGAACCCGTCGAGCTGACATGTGAATCCATGCTCTCTGCGGGCCTGGTGGCCGGATACGCCGCGCAGGGCTGGACCGCCGTCAGCAATCCGCTCTACATCGGCTCGACGCTGATTCCCGACGGCATGTCGTGCACGTGGGGCAACCACGCCGGCGAAGGTAACGACATCGCGCAGGTGTTCGGCTACGGGACGCTGACGCCCGAGCTGGCGACACAGGCGCAGGCCGACCTCGCGGCCCAGGGGTGGACCACGGAGGAGGACCCCTCGGGGGTGCTCGTCACCGAACCCCGCGACGGCGCCCTCATCACGGACGCCGACGGCTACGGCATGAGCTACCTCTTCGGTGAGGGATGGGTTCGGCTCGCGGACACCCGTGAGGCTCTGATTCTCGTCGTCTGGCCCCGCTGATTCGAGGCTCGTCCGTCAGTGACGGCTCGGACTGCGCTCACGCGTGAAGTGTTGACTGTCGTCGTGCAGACGCGCCCGGCAACCCGAGCCGCGCCGAACCCCTTCGGCACCGCTGGCATTCCGCGCCCCCGCGCGGCCTCTACCGGCGCAGTCGTGCGGTGCGCCAGCGTGAGGCGGCGTGCAGGACAACCGCGGCGAAGATCGCGGCACTGAGCAGGGGAATGGTCGCGGTCAGCCCGACAGCTGCCGTCGCGAGCACCGGTCCGAGAGTCCAGACCACGCGGTTGGCTGCTGCCATGTCGCCGAACGGCGTGACGATCGGTGCGAGCATCGCCACGGGCAGCGGCGGCTTTCGTGCATCCGCCACCCGCGCGGCGATCGCCGCCGCACCGAGCATCGCGACTCCCAGGATCCCCGTGACAGCGACGATCCCCGCGATTACCAGCGCTCCGGTAACGACGACCGCTGCGAGCAGGACGGCAGCGGGGGCGAGAAGATGCAGCGCCAGGAGCGCGAGCGGCGATGCCCCGTACAGCGCCGGAGCGTCGGAGGCCTCGGCGGCGAGCCGCACGCCGTCGGTGAACGGACCTGCGGCCGCGTAGATGATCACCGCGCCGGGCACGGCCAGCCATCCCATCCCTGGTAGGGACAGCGCGAACATCCCCAGCACCGCAGCGCACGCGAGCCCCACCGCGGCGACGACCAGACGCCCCGGAGTGCGCGTCCACCCCACCACGTCGCGGCGAAGGAAGCGCAATGGCAGTCCGCTCCACCCGGGTGCGCCAGTCACAGCGCGCCGTCGCCGGCCGGAATACGGCAGGCCGCGCGTAACATCCGCTACCATCGCCGTGTCAAGCATCACCGCACCGTCGATCGCGCTTTCGCGTCGTTGAGCCGTGCTCACGAGAGCCGCCGAGTGCAGAGAATTCAGCAGCGCCGGGATCGTGATCAGTGCGACGATCGCGACCACCGCGGCCACGGCGATCGTGGCCATCCACAGATCGCTGCCCGCGGAAGCGAGCGGCGGCGCGGGAACGAATCCGATCCCGACGGCGGCGCTGATCAGCGCAGCACCGATCAGCGGCGCTGCGCGCGGAAAGCGCTGACCTGCAAGCGCGGAGACGCCCGCGGTCGCTCCGAGGAAGACTCCCACGACGGTCCATGCGATCGCCGGCACGAGCGGCAGTTCGCCGGCGGACACGAGCGGCCAGGCCCAGGCGGCGGCAGCCACGCCGATGATCGCGCCGCCGGCGGCGCAGGCGCGCAGCACCGGGCCGCCGAAAGCGCCAACGCGCGAGAACGGCGAGTCCGCGAGGATCGCGGTCAGCAGGGGGGTTCGAGCGGCTGGTCCTGCGGTGGCTCCGATGATCAGCGCGAGACCCACGGCGAGCAGGCCCGCCGCCGAAACAGCGCTGACCTGTGCTGCCGCCCGCATCGGCAGCACGGCCGGATCGACGAGCAGAACCCACACGGCGCGCACGGCTGGCGCGGCCACCACCAGGACGACCAGAACACCCAGGTACCCGGAATAGAGGTGGTCGCCGACGGTCCGCTCGCGGCTCCGTGCGCGGCGGAGGACCGACCGGAGGCGCGCGGTCATCGGATGAGCGCTGGAGCTGTTCATGCCGCGATCCTCACGACGACATCTGCGGCCGCCTCGACGTCGTCATCGTGGCTGGCGATGAGGAACGTTGTGCCCGCCCGTCGGCGCTCGTCGATGTTCGTGATGAGCCGGCGTCGACGCTCGTCATCGAGGCGCTGCTCCGGCTCGTCCAAGATCACGATCTCCGCAGGGCGGATCCAGGTGGTGGCCAGATGAAAGAGACGTCGCTGCCCGCTGGAGAGTTCGTGCGGGAACCGCGTGGCCAGCTCCTCGATGCCCCAGCGAGCGAGCTCGGCATCGGCCGCGTCCTCCGGGGCGGTCGCAGCCCAGGTGAGCGCGATGAGGGTCAGCTGTTCTCGCACCGTGAGATCACGCGCGACGGGCGGCGGGTCCAGCAGGGCGGCGACCCGTGTGCGAAATGCGCGCGAGCGATCGTCGGCTTCCTCGTGAGCCACTCGCACCGATCCCTGCGTGGGACGACGCCGCCCCGCAACCAGGGTGAGCAGTGTGGTCTTCCCGGAGCCGTTGCGTCCGCGCAGGACGCAGACGCTCCCGCTTGGGACATCGAGGTCGGTCGGGGGAAGGAGGGTGATCCCGTCCAGGGTGACGGTGGCCTGCTCCGCGGTGATCATGCTTCCATGCTGTCATCGGCCGCCCTCCGGCGTCCGCGCCGGTGCGGTGCGGCGCGGTTCTGAACCGACGACGCCCCTGACGGCGACTCCGCCAGGGGCGTCGTCCCTGCCTCAGTTCGCGTCGCCGATGGCGACAGCCTCCGCCTCCTCGACGGTGTCGGCACCGCGCATGTCCACTCGAGTGAGGCGAGAGCGTCCGAATACGAGCACCAGCGCGGCGATGATCACCACGACTCCGGCGAACACGTAGGGGAGCCAATCACCGGCAACGCCGGCGAGCGCGGCCGCCAGCGGGGGAGCTGCCGCACCGCCGAGGAAGCGCACGCCGGAGTATGACGACGATGCCACCGCGCGAGGGAGATCGGTGGCCTCCATGACGGCCTCGGTGAGGGTCGTGTTGACGATACCGAGCAGGAGACCGCCGACGACGATCACCGCGATGAGTCCGGTGGAGCTCTGAATGGCCAGCGCTCCGGCGGCCAGATCGATCGCCAGCAGCACGAACGTGGTGATGAGCACCGTGGTGCGGCGGAAGCGCTCCAGCAGGCGCGGCGCGAGCCACACGCTGGTGATGGCGAGCGCCAGACCCCAGCCGAAGAACACGTACCCCATCTGCATCGTCTCGATGCCCAGCGCGCTCAGCACGAGCGGGGAGAAGGCCAGCAGGATGAAGAAGCCCATGTTGTAGAACAGGGCGGCGATGGCGAGCAGGCCGAGCGCGGGCTGGGCCAGGGCTCGGAAGGGAGCGCCGATGCTCACCGGTTTCGGCTTCTCCACATCGCCGCGCAGCATGGTGATGATCGCGATGAAGGCGACCGCCATGAGGATCGCGACGCCGGCGAACGGGCCGCGCCATCCGTAGAGGTGCCCGAGCAGTCCGCCGAGCAGTGGGCCGATGGCGATGCCGACGCCCAGTGCGGCCTCGTAGAGGATGATGGCCGCCTCACTGCCGCCGGCTGCGGCACCCACGATCGTGGCGAGTGCGGTGGAGATGAACAGGGCGTTGCCCAGCCCCCACCCGGCGCGGAAGCCGATCACGAGATCCACCGTGCCGCTGAGCGAGCACGCGAGGGCGAACGCCACGATGACGGCCAGGCCGATCAGCAGCGTCATCTTCGCCCCGATGCGGCTGGACACCCAGGAGCTGAAGAACATGACCACACCGGTCACGGCAAGGTAGCTGGTGAACAGCAGCTCGGTCTGCACCGGGCTAGCCTGCAGATCTGTGGCGATCGAGTTGAGGATCGGGTCGACCAGGCCGATGCCCATGAAGGCGACGACCGAGGCGAAGGCGACCGCCCAGACGGTGACGGGCTGTTTGAGGAGGGACTGCTTGTGGGCAGTACTCATCGATGGGACTCCTGAGTTGATGCGATGCGGGAGGCGAGGATCTCGGAGGCGCGGCGAAGCGTCTCCCAGTCTTCGTCGGGGAGATCAGCGAAGAACGGGCTGAGGGCCTCACCGAGCTGCGTCTGCCAGGCTTCGAGCGCGCTGCGCCCGTCGGGGGTGACGGAGATGAGGTGCGCGCGGGAGTCGGACGGATCCTCTTCGCGCGCCAACAGGCCGGCTTCGGTCATCGTGCCGATGAGCCGGGTCATGCCCGGCTGAGTGACGCGGCTGAGACGGGCCAGTTCGCCGATGCGCTGCGGGCCTTCGCTGATGAGGATCGCGAGGGTGCGCCACTGTGCGGCGGGCGTCTCGTTCTTCGTCGTGACAGCCGCGATGCGGCCGAGCGCGGTGGCCGCACTGACGATGCGGACGATGTCCTGCGTGTTCCTCATGCCTAAATCATACCAGAGATATATAACTCAGGTATGGATTATGGACGCGGACGGCTGGCCAGGATCCCCGTGAGCTGGTGTGCGTGGGACAGCAGCGCGCGTCCCAGCATGGGCAGGCGGTCAGCTCCGAACCGGAACTGCACGCCCGTGAGGCTCAACGCCCAGGCCGGACGACCTTCGGAATCGAACACGGCGGCGCCGATCCCGTAGCTGCCCTCCACGATCAGGCCCGGATTCAGGGCGTAGCCGCGATCACGCGTCTCGGCGATGCGCGCTCGCAGCTGGGCGATGCTGTGCGCGGCGCCGTAGCGTTCGCGAAGATCGCTCGCCGAGCTGAGATATGCCTCGCATTTGTCCGCAGGCAGGAACGCCAGAATGGCGAGCCCGGCGGATGCGACGCCGAGCGGGAAGCGGACGCCCTCGCTCAGCACGAAGCTGCGGATCGGGAAGCTGCCATCCTCGCGCACGAGGCAGACGCTTTCGTCGCCTCGGCGGACGGAGAGGAACGCGCTCTCTTCGGTGCGTGCCGCAAGCGATCGCACGACGTCGCGGGCGAGCGCCGGCACGGAGTATCGAGCGGCTGCGACGGTACCCATCAGGTAGAGTTCGGGGCCGGAGAGCCACGCGCCGGTCTGCTCATGACGGTCCACGAGTCCCTCGACCTGGAGGGCGGACAGCAGACGATGCGTCGTCGATCGAGTGAGGTCGGCGGCATGCGCCACGTCGGAGACGCTGATTCCGTCGTCCCCGGCCGCGGTGACGAGGCGAAGCAGGCGTGCCGCTCGTGCGATCGCCTGCGTTCCGGGGATGACTCTCTCCGTGTTCATAATGTGGACATTAGCGTCCAAAACGTCCACATGGCAGGCGGCGCTCTTCCGCCGCGGCTGGCACGGGCGCACTCTGGAGGGGTCGCGGTTGGCGGCGTGAGGCAAGGAGGCCCGGTGATCGACAAGCAGGTGCCGTCGGCCGCGGAAGCGGTAGCGGATATCACGGACGGTGCGAGTATCGCGGTCGGCGGATTCGGGCTCTCCGGCAATCCGATCGCCCTGATTCAGGCACTGCTCGATCAGGGGACCTCCGAGTTGAGCGTCGTGTCGAACAACTGCGGCGTCGACGACTGGGGCCTCGGCGTGCTGCTGAACGCGCACCGCATCCGCAAGATGACCTCGTCCTATGTGGGGGAGAACAAGGAGTTCGAGCGTCAGTTCCTCACGGGCGAGCTGGAACTCGAACTGACCCCACAGGGGACGCTCGCTGAGAAGCTGCGCGCCGGCGGCGCCGGGATCGCGGCATTCTTCACGCAGACCGGGGTGGGAACGCAGGTCTCGGAAGGTGGACTTCCGCGCCGCTACAACGCGGACGGCAGCATCGCGGTGGCATCTCCCGCGAAGGAGGTGCGGGTGTTCGCTCCGAACGGCGTCGAGCGCGAGTATGTGCTGGAGGAGGCGATCACAACGGACTTCGCTCTCGTCCATGCGCTGGTCGGCGACCGCCACGGAAACCTCGTGTTCCACGAGGCCGCCCGCAACTTCAATCCGCTGGCCGCCATGGCGGGGCGGATCTGCATCGCGCAGGTGGAGCGTCTGGCGGAACCCGGGGACATCGATCCCGACGCCGTGCACCTTCCGGGCATCTACGTCCACCGCGTGCTCGAGGTGGGCACCGACATCGAGAAGCGCATCGAGCGCCGCACGGTCCGAGGAGGGAACTGACATGGCGCTCACACGCGAGGAGATGGCAGCGCGCGCCGCACGCGAGCTTGCCGACGGATCCTACGTGAATCTCGGCATCGGGCTCCCGACGCTGGTGCCGAACTACGTCCCGGACGACGTCACCGTGGTGCTCCAATCGGAGAACGGGATCCTCGGCGTCGGCCCCTACCCGACGGCGGAGGCTGTCGACCCCGACCTCATCAACGCCGGGAAGGAGACGGTGACAGTCCTTGCCGGGTCGAGCTTCTTCGACTCGGCCACGAGCTTCGGGATGATCCGCGGAGGCAAGATCGATGCCGCGATCCTCGGGGCGATGCAGGTGTCCGCGACCGGCGACCTCGCCAACTGGATGATTCCGGGGAAGATGGTCAAGGGCCCCGGTGGCGCGATGGATCTGGTGCATGGTGCCGCACGGGTGATCGTGCTGATGGAACACGTCGCCAAGGACGGATCGGCCAAGATCGTGGACTCCTGCACGCTGCCGCTGACCGGTCGAGGTGTGGTGGATCGCATCATCACGGATCTCGCGGTGATCGACGTCACTGCCGAGGGGCTCGTGCTCGTGGAGCTGGCGCCGGGGGTGTCGGTGGGGGACGTCGTCTCGGCGACGGAGCCTCGGCTCATCGTGCCTGCGGGGCTGGAGGGTTGAACACGTGCGTGAGCGGTCTCTGTGGTCTGAACGTGTGTTGGTCTGAAGTTGTGTTGGTCTGAATCGCTGTTGGTCTGAATCCGCGTTGGTCTGATTGCCTGTTGGTCTGAAGTTGTGTTGGTCTGAACTCTGTTGGTCTCAATCCGCGTTGCTCTGAATCGCTGTTGGTCTGAATGTCTGTCTGTCTGATCCCTGTTCGCCTGAGTCCGTGAGGATGGAATCATGAACCCCACCGATGTCGTCATCGTCGCCGCCGCACGCACCCCGCAGGGGCGTCTCAAGGGTCAGCTCGCGGCGTTCACCGCTCCGCAGCTCGGGTCGTACGCGATCCGGGGCGCGCTGGAGAAGGGCGGCATTCCCGCTGCGGCCGTCGACGCCGTGATCATGGGCCAGGTTCTCGCCGCCGGATCGGGGCAGAACGCAGCGCGGCAGGCCGCGGTCGGTGCAGGTCTCGGCTGGAACGTCCACGCCTCGTCCGTCAACAAGGTCTGCCTGTCGGGCCTCACGGCGGTCATCGATGCTGCTCGCATGATCCGCGCGGGCGACGCCACGGTTGTGGTGGCTGGCGGCATGGAGTCGATGACCCGTGCGCCGCACCTGCTGATGGGCTCGCGCGATGGGTGGCAGTACGGGAGCGTCGAGGTGCTGGACCACATGGCGTTCGACGGCCTCACCGACGCATACGATCGCGAGAGCATGGGCCTGTCGACCGAGCGCCACAACCCACGTTTCGGTGTGGATCGTGAGGCGCAAGATCGCGTTGCGATGCTGTCGCACCAGCGTGCCGCAGCGGCTGCCGAGTCCGGTGTCCTCGCCGACGAGCTCGTGATCGTCGAGGTTCCTCAGCGCAAGGGCGAACCGGTGCAGGTAACCGCAGACGAGGGTGTTCGTCCTGCCACGACGATGGAGACCCTGGGCGGGCTGCGTCCCGCTTTCAGCGCGGACGGGCAGATCACGGCGGGCAACTCGTCCCCGATCTCCGACGGAGCCGCGGCTCTCGTGCTGACGTCTCGCGAGCACGCCGCGGCGCAGGGCTGGCCGATCCTCGCTGTGGTCGGGGCGAGCGGACAGACGGCCGGGCCCGACAACTCCCTTCAGCTGCAGCCCGCTGACGCGATCGCGAAGGCGATGTCGAAGCAGGGGATCACGGCGGATGAGGTTGACCTGTTCGAGATCAACGAGGCGTTCGGTGCCGTGGTCGCGGCGTCGCAGCGTGCACTTGGCGTCGACGAGGACAGAGTGAACGTCCACGGCGGCGGCATCGCGATCGGACACCCGATCGGAGCCAGCGGCGCGCGGCTGGTCGTTCACCTCGCGCACGAACTCGCGCGGCGCGGCTCGGGCACCGGCGCCATTGGTCTGTGCGGCGGCGGGGGACAGGGCGAAGCGCTCATCCTCACGCGCTGAGGTGCCTATGCTGAGGGCATGGTGCAGATCCGTGCGGTGTCTCTGATCGATGAGCCGGTCTGGCGTGAGCTGTGGGCGGGATACCTCTCGTTCTACGAGACCGAGATCGATGAACCTACCACGGCGTCGACATTCGCCCGCATTGTGGATGGGCGCCACATCAACGGCGCGATTGCCTGGGAAGGCGACACCGCCGTCGGGCTCGTCCACTGGCTCACGCACCCTGCGACCTGGTCGGTGCGTCCTTACTGCTATCTCGAGGATCTGTTCGTCTCGCCCGAAGCGCGCGCCGGGGGCGTGGGAACGGCATTGATCGAGCACGTGACGACCTGGGCGCGCTCGAACTCGTGTCACAAGGTGTACTGGCTCACGGCTGAGGGGAACACCACGGCTCGGTCGCTGTACAACCGCGTCGCACGAGACACGGGATTCGTGCAGTACGCCATCACACTCTGAGCCGGCGTGCCTGAGGCGCGGTGCCGGTGCTGCGCTGGTGCGGCGACGGAAGCGGGGGCGCCGTCGCTGTGGCTCGGGTGCAGAGGCCGGCGTCGCTGTTATTGAGGTGCTGAGGTGCTGAGGTGCTGAGGTGCTGAGGCTGAGGTGCTGAGGTATCGGTGCTGGGTCGGCACGCCTGATGCTGGTGCTGGTGCTGGTGCTGGTGCTGGTGCTGGTGCTGGTGCTGGTGCTGGTGCTGGTGCTGGTGCTGGTGCTGGTGCTGGTGCTGGTGCTGGTGCTGGTGCTGGTGCTGGTGCTGGTGCTGGTGCTGGTGCTGTTGCTGTCTCTTATGCAC
>NZ_JBJDRI010000016.1:0-87046 GCF_044987425.1 Microbacterium sp. ZW T5_56
CTCCGGCTCCAGCCGTCGCTGAAGCTCCCGCGCCGGCTGCTGAGGCACCTGCCGCAGCGCCTGCAGGCGACGCCACCCCCGTCAAGCTCCCTGAGCTGGGCGAGAGCGTGACCGAGGGCACCGTCACGCGGTGGCTGAAGCAGGTCGGCGACGACGTTGCCGTGGACGAGCCGCTGCTGGAGATCTCGACCGACAAGGTCGACACCGAGATCCCGTCGCCGGTTGCCGGCACGCTGCAGCAGATCCTCGTGAACGAGGACGAGACCGTCGAGGTGGGCGCCGTGCTCGCGCTGGTGGGCAGCGGCGCACCGGCTGCGGCACCCGCTGCCCCGGCACCTGCCGCGGAGGCACCTGCTGCTCCGGCACCTGCTGCTGAGGCTCCCGTTGCGGCTCCGACCGCTCCCGCTGCTGCCCCGGCGCCCGCTCCCGCTCCTGCTCCGGCACCCGCTGCTGCTCCGGCACCTGCTGCTGCTCCGGCACCTGTTGCTGCTCCGGCACCCGCCGCCCCGGCAACGTCGGGCGACGACAAGGTCTATGTCACTCCGCTGGTGCGCCGTCTGGCCGCACAGCAGGGCGTTGACCTGGCGTCCATCACGGGCACCGGTGTCGGCGGACGCATCCGCAAGGAGGACGTGCTTGCCGCGGCCGCGGCTCCCGCCGCCGCTCCGGCTGCTGCAGCCCCAGCTGCTCCTGCGGCCGCTGCGAAGCTGGAGACCTCGCCGTTGCGCGGCACCACTGTCCCGATGACCCGCCTGCGCAAGGTTCTCGCCCAGCGCGCCGTGGCATCGATGCAGCAGACCGCACAGCTGACGACGGTCGTCGAGGTTGACGTCACCAAGCTCGCGAACTACCGCGACCAGGTGAAGGGTGACTTCGTCGCCAAGACCGGTGACAAGCTCTCGTTCCTGCCATTCTTCGCTCTGGCTGCCGCCGAGGCGCTGAGGGCGTTCCCGATCATCAACTCCACGGTGAACGAGGACAACGAGATCGTCTATCCCGCCACGGAGAACCTCTCCATCGCGGTCGACACCGAGCGCGGCCTGCTCACCCCGGTGCTGCGTGACGCCGGCGACAAGAACATCGCTCAGATCGCGCACGAGATCGCTGATCTCGCCGGTCGCACCCGTGAGAACAAGCTGAAGCCGGACGAGCTCTCCGGTGGCACGTTCACACTGACCAACACGGGTTCGCGTGGCGCGCTGTTCGACACCCCGGTGGTGTTCCTGCCCCAGTCCGCCATCCTCGGCACCGGCATCGTGATCAAGCGCCCCGGCGTTGTCACGGTCGACGGCAAGGATGCGTTCTCGGTCCGTTCGTACGTCTACCTCGCGCTGTCGTACGATCACCGCACCATCGATGGTGCTGACGCCGCCCGCTTCCTCGGCGCGGTGAAGGTTCGCCTCGAAGACGCGAACTTCGCAGCAGACCTCGGTATCTGATCGACGAGTGAGGGCCCCGTGGCGATTCGCCACGGGGCCCTCACTCGTCTTCGCCCGAAAGCAGAAGATCGGCCCGCTCTCTGGAGAGCGGGCCGATCTTGCGCGTCTCAGCGGGCGTACCCGACGGTGAGATCCCCGGCCGCGACCGTGAGCTCGAGCGAGTTCGGCGAAGAGTCGGCGGTATCGACGTCCACGGTCAGGTCGCCGAACGTGGCGTCGCGCTCCACTTCGTAGGTTCCCCGCGGGAGACGAACCTCGGCGTTTCCAGCCGTGACGCTGACGCTCGTCTCGCTCGGCGCCGTTCCCACAACGTCGGCGATGAGGCGTCCCGCGCTGATCGACAGCTCCAGGCTGTCCGCGTCGGTCACCGCGACGTTCGCCTGACCCGCGTTCACGGTCGTCGACAGGTCGTGAGAAGAACCCTCGTAGCTGAGCTCACCCGCATTGACGGTGAGATCCAGATCGAGGAAACCGCCGGTGACGGTGGCCCTTCCTGCGTTGAGCGTGACCGATCCGTCGATCTTGCTCTCGAGGGATCGTGGAAGCACGATCTCGGCGTGCACCTCTCCGTCATTGCGGAACCCGAACCAGCGCCAGCCCCGCCAGCCGTGATCCTGCGAGATCACAAGCTCGCCATCGCGAACGTCCATCCGCCAGCCGTCGGCTGAACGGGAGCCGTTGGAGGAAACATCGAGCGTCGCCTCGCGAACGTCATCGAAGCGCACGGTCACCGTCCCCGCGCTCATCTCGATGTCCACCTCATCGACGCCGTCAACGGACGAACTCGTGGCGTACGTCCCGGCGCCCGCGGGCGCGGCAACAGCCGCTACGGCGCTGCCGCCGATGGCTCCGGCGACGATCACGGCGCCGACGACGCCGACGCCGATCGCAAGCCCGCGTCCCCGACGGGAAGGCTGTGCCGGCTGCGTACCAGGGGCGGGCGGAGTGGGAATTTTCTGGAAGTCAGTCATGATCTCTCCTCAAGAGGTGGCGTCGAGATGGGCGAGAACGGCCAGGACTCGGCGATTGCCTGCGGCGTCCGGGTCGAGGTCGAGCTTGGTGAAGACCGCCGAGATGTGCTTCTCGACGGAGCCCTCCGAGATGTGGAGGGCGCGGGCGATGGCCTGGTTGCTACGTCCCTGAGCCATGAGGGCAAGAGTCTCGCGCTCCCGGTCGGTCAGGCGGTCGAATCGGCTGTCCTGGCGACGACGAGTGAGCAGCTGTGAGACCACCTCGGGGTCGAGGACGGTTCCTCCGGCAGCAACCGTGTCGGCCGACTCCAGGAAGTCGGCCACATCGGTGACGCGATCTTTCAGCAGATAGCCGAGCCCGCCGGAACTGGAGGCGATGAGGTCGGTCGCGTAGCGCTCTTCGACATACTGGCTGAGCACCAGAATCGGCAGCCGAGGATCACGAGCCCGCAGGGTGATCGCGGCGCGGATCCCCTCATCAGTGAACGTCGGCGGAAGCCGGACGTCCAGGATGACGAGGTCCGGTGCACCCTCAACCACCGCGTCCTCCAGGCCGCGAGTGTCCGCCAGAGCGGCCACCACGGTGTGCTGAGAGTCTTCGAGGATGCGGATCAGGCCGTCGCGGATGAGGCCTGAGTCCTCACAGATCAGAATGCGCATGACTGGTCTCCGGTTGCGGGAAGGTGAAGGGTCAGGACTGGCACGGAAGGCTCACATCGATGGTGGTGGGTCCGCCCACCGGGCTGCTGAGGGTGAGCACCCCGCCGGCTGCCGCGATCCGGCCGCTGATGCCGTCTATGCCCCCACCGGGCACGCGACGAGCGCCGCCGCGACCGTCATCTTCGATCCGAGCCCAGAGCATCCCGCCGGGCCGCTCCAGCACGATGACGCGGCACTGGGTGGCGCCGGAGTGCTTGGCGATGTTGGTGATGCTCTCGGCGACCGCGAAGTACATTGCGGATTCGATCTGCGCCGAGTAGCGACGAGGGGCGCGAACATCGAGCGTGACAGGGATCGGGCTGCGTGCAGCCAGTGCCGACAGCGCGGCGTCGAGCCCGCGATCTTCCAGCACCGCGGGGTGGAACCCGCGCGCCAGCTGGCGCAGCTCGGTCATCGCGGCCTTGGTTGAGGTGTGCGCCTCGTCGATCAGTCCGATGGCGGCCTGCGGATCCGATTCCACCTTGGTGCGCGCCAGCCCGAGCGTCATGCCGATGGAGACAAGGCGCGGTTGGACGCCGTCGTGAAGGTCGCGTTCGATGCGCGAGCGCTCGATGGTGGCTGCGCTCACCGCGTCGTCGCGGCGACGGGTCTCGGTGGCGACCGTGCGCTCCAGTTCGCGGATCCGCGACGGTGCCAGCATCGCCGTCGAGATCGCCCGGTGGGCGCGGGTAAGACCCCACACGCCGGCAATGCACGCCAGGATCGCCAGAATCGCGATCAGGGCGGCAGCCCCGTTGGGCGGATACAGCGTGCTGTTCGGCAGCAGCAGGGGTTCCGCAGCGAAGGACCCGCGGATCGCGTAGACGAGATATGACGCCACCGATCCGAGCAGCCAGAGTGCCACGCCCCCGAGGCAGGTGATGATCAGGAAGTGCAGAAGACCGAGCCAGTTGCGCCCATCCGTGACCTGCAGCCACAGCGTGTGCGGCACCCGCAGCCAGTCGGCGCGTGGGGACCGCCGCAACGCCCGGGAGGGAAGGTCGAACCTGTACAACCCGCTCACGCGAAGCTCTTCGAACCGCGCGACACCGGCAAGGCTCACGGCGAACAGGGCGAGGAACAGCAGCCCCACACCCAGAAACAGCAGCAACCCGATGCCGACGCCCGCGAACGTACCAAGCAGAGCGAGCACGAACGGTCCGATGAAGCCCACGGCGGCCAGATGGCCCGCGGTCAGGGCGTCTTGCGCGAGTCGTTTCTTCATACCTCCACGCTAGGCGGCGCATAGGTTCGGGACAGCCAGGGAATCCCGAACACTTGCGGGGGTTATCCCCCACAGGGTGTCCGCCCCGGCGGGGTGTGTCCGACACTGGCCAGGATCGCTACCGCCAGCTCATGGCCGGCGTCCACCTCTTACCCGGACATAGGCGTCACCTCCCTCACCCGCCACGCGCCATCCACCCGCTCGATGCTGAGGAGGCTGGTCTCCCCGCCGTCCCCGATCACCCGAAGCACCACGACGCCGCCGAAGTCCTCGATGAGTTCGATGGCCCCGCCCGCGGGGACCTGAGCAAGATCGACGCCCTCCGCGACCAGCGGCCCGCAGGTATCCTCCTCAGCGCAGGCCGCGACCGCCCCGAGGAGCGCCGCCGCGGTCGCGATGACCTCCGCCTCACGAGACGAAGGCGCCCCAGCTCCTTCCTCAGGCGCGAGCGTCGCGGTATCGGCCTGCTCGGGAGTGGCCGGAGTGTCCACCGGTTGCGGCTCCGTCGACGTGTGGTCAGTTGCCGACGGCTCCGAAGCCGCGATATCTCCCGGCACTGTAGGCGGAGCCGGGGAGCCACCAGCGGCGGAGTCGCCGGGATCGGCGTTGCCGGATGCTGTGGGTGACGAGGTGGCACCCGCCGCGGAGCCGTCACCGTCGGGCTGCGGCCACAGCAGCCCGACGGTGAGGATCACGGCGGCGAGCGAGGCCCCGAGCAGGACGGGCGTCCGCCGCGAGTGCGTCCGTGGGGAATCCGCTCGCCCGCGAACCGCGGGGAGGAGATTCCGCATCGCGGCGCGCACCCGCTCCGTCCAGCCCTCGGACGAACCACGGCGAGGCTCGTCGTGCCGTCCCGCTCCGATGAACTGCGTCTCGGTACCCACCGACCGGGTCTCGCCCGGGGATCTCAGCTCTCGAGCCTCCAGGGGGCGCAACGACACCGGATCGGCGACCCGCACCAGCAGCGGGCGCGGAGCGCAGGCCTCGAACATCGCCTCCTCAAGCCGCACGAGGACCGTTGCCGGAGATCGGACTCGGACGGAGTCGGCGGCCTCCGTGGCCAGTCGCGCCACCACACGGTCCGAGCATGCGCCAGCCAACAGGCTCAGCAGCTGCGCGGTCTCCTCGCGCGCAGGCACACCCTCGCCGACGGCGAAGAGCGGTTGTCCCTGATCGGTGAGCCACCAGCGACCATGCGGAACGGGGACCGGGTCGTCGCCGAAACGAGCGGGCAGAGCCGCCTCCACACAGCCGCGCATCAGACTGACAGCGAGAGTGACCCCTTCTCCCCCGGACAACGGCTCGTCCGACCGCGCACGAAGGTAGGAGCCCACGGTCACCACACACCAGGGCAGCACCGCGTCGTGGCCGTCTGCTCGTCGCGCGACATCGACCGGCGCGAGCAGATGTGCCGCGGGATCATCACGCCACCACTGCGACGGGATCGCATCGACGTCTGCCAGAAGCACCGTGCGATCGCCTTCCGCGGCAAGCACTCCGGCAATCGGCACGTCCGGTGGCGCGACGCGACGGATCGGCCGATACGTACTCTCCAGAGGGTTCTGAGTCATTCCCACACTGTGCGCGCCTCTGCGAAACGGGATGGCGCGCACCCCGCGCGCCGTGGATGAACAGTCTCTGATGCAGGAGTGGGGAGGAACCGGTGCCGTCGCCCGGTATTCTGGGAACATGGCCGCACGCAGCACTGCTCCTGAGAAACGTCAGGGCTTCTTCTCCCAGATCAAGACGCTCTTCACCTTCACCAAGGACGTCTTCCCCTGGCTGCCGTGGGTGCTCATCGGCATCCTGGTGCTCGGCGCCGCGATCGGCGTCGTGGTGGGCTTCCTCATTCCGCCGGTGGCGATCTGGAGCATCATCCTCTGGGGTATCACCGGACTCATGCTCGGCGTACTCGGCGCGATGATCACGCTGACTCGCTTCGCAACGCAGGCGATGTACCGCAAGCTCGAAGGTGTCCCCGGTGCCACGGGCCACGTCCTCAGCACGGGCCTCGGCCGCTCGTGGACTGCCAGCGACGAGCCGGTCCAGGTCAACGCGAAGACGCAGGAGGCGGTCTACCGCACGGTTGGCAAGGGCGGCATCGTTCTCGTCGGCGAGGGCAGCCGCTCACGCCTGACGCGACTCATCAACGAGGAGCGCAAGAAGGCGGACCGCGTTGCGCACAATGTGCCGGTGCACGTGCTCTACGTCGGTCACGACGAAGAGGGTCTGGCTCTGAAGGATCTCGCCAAGGCGATCAAGGCGCTGCCCAAAGCCACGGACAAGGCCACACGCGTTGCCGTGATCCAGCGGCTCGCCTCCATGCAGACGGGTCTGGCGTCGATGCCGATTCCGAAGGGCATCGACCCCACCAAGGTCCGCGCACCGCGTCCCCGCTGATCCACAGACATCCAACGAGGCCCGCACCAATTCGGTGCGGGCCTCGTTGCATCTCAACGCGTGCAGATGAGGATTGTTCCGGCCGCCTTGTCGTGCAGGCCGCGCTGATCCGCATCCCAGATCACTGCGGGGATCACGAGCGCCAGCAGAATCGTGCGGACGATCGGACGCCAGAGCCCCGTCCACGCGCCGTCGGCGCGAATCAGACGCATGCCCATCACCCGGTGCCCCGGGCTGCCACCGAGAGTCGGGATGAAGAGGATCTGCACAACGGCGAAGATGGCCATCACGATCGACGGGTTGAAGTCCAGGAACGGAATCGGCTCGATACCGGGGCCGCGATCGATCGGCGGGAAGAACGCGATGGTGATCATCACCGCACAGAGGTAGTCGATCAGCAGCGCCACGAGCCGACGACCGGCACGAGCGACGCTCCCCGGTCCCTGCTGCGGCATTCCCAGACGTTCGCCGGGATAGGTCTGGGGGGATGCACTCACCCCACCAGTCTATGAAGCGCTCTGTAACAAGCCGGAAACATCCGGGATACGAGTGAGCAATCCCGGACCGATAGCTTCGTCCTCAGCTCCCCTCTCAGGGCCGCTCGAATAACGAATCTGGAGTGCGCATGTTCCGCGAACCATCCGAGGTACTGGCTTACATCACGGAGAACGACATCAAGTTCCTTGATATCCGCTTCACCGATCTCCCGGGTGTGCAGCAGCACTTCAACATCCCGGCAGCCACCGTCGACGAGGACTTCTTCGTCAACGGTCAGCTGTTCGACGGCTCCTCGATCCGCGGTTTCGCGTCGATCCACGAGTCGGACATGCAGCTGATCCCCGATGTGACGACCGCGTACATCGACCCGTTCCGCGAGGCCAGCACGCTCGTCATGGTGTTCGACATCTACAACCCGCGCACGGGTGAGATCTACAGCAAGGACCCGCGTCAGGTCGCCAAGAAGGCGGAGAAGTACCTCTCCTCCACCGGCATCGCGGACACGGCGTTCTTCGCCCCCGAGGCGGAGTTCTACATCTTCGACGACGTGCGCTACTCCGTGACGGCCGGCGAGAGCTTCTACAAGGTCGATTCAGAAGAGGCCGCATGGAACAGCGGTCGCGAGGAAGAGGGCGGAAACCTCGGCAACAAGACCCCGTTCAAGGGCGGCTACTTCCCCGTCGCACCGGTCGACAAGACCGCTGACCTCCGCGACGACATGACCCTGCGCCTCATCGACGCCGGCTTCCACCTGGAGCGTTCGCACCACGAGGTCGGCACCGCCGGACAGCAGGAGATCAACTACCGCTTCGACACCATGGTGTCCGCCGCGGACGACATCCTGAAGTTCAAGTACATCGTCAAGAACACCGCGCAGGAATGGGGCAAGACGGTCACGTTCATGCCGAAGCCCCTGTTCGGTGACAACGGTTCGGGTATGCACACCCACCAGTCCCTGTGGCTCGACGGCAAGCCCCTCTTCTTCGATGAGAAGGGCTACGGGCAGCTCAGCGACATCGCACGCTGGTACATCGGCGGCCTGCTGAAGCACGCCAACTCGGTGCTCGCGTTCACGAACCCGTCGCTGAACTCCTACCACCGTCTGGTGAAGGGCTACGAGGCTCCGGTCAACCTTGCCTACTCCGCCGGTAACCGCTCCGCCGCCATCCGCATCCCGCTGACGGGTTCCAACCCGAAGGCGAAGCGCATCGAGTTCCGCGTCCCGGACGCATCGGGCAACCCGTACCTCGCCTTCGCCGCGCAGCTCATGGCGGGCATCGACGGCATCAAGAACCGCATCGAGCCGCTCGAGCCGATCGACAAGGATCTGTACGAGCTTCCCCCCGAGGAGGCCGCCAACATCCCGCAGGTTCCGAACTCGCTGCTGGACTCGCTGGAGGCACTGCGCCAGGACCACGACTTCCTTCTGGAGGGCGGTGTGTTCACGCAGGAGCTGATCGACACCTGGATCAACTACAAGATCGAGAACGAGATCAAGCCGATCGCCGCTCGCCCGCACCCGTACGAGTTCGAGCTCTACTACGGCGTCTGAGCAGACCGCTTCGAAGAGCCCGTCGCAGCATTTGCTGCGACGGGCTCTTTCGCATTCTCAACACGCGCGATAGTCATGACGGCGAAGCGGAGGTTGTGACTCTGTCGCTATGTATTCGGGGCTTGTCGAGTTGCCGCCGCAGCTGTATCAGTGCCTGTGAATAGCGCCGAACGGATGCGGCTGACCTTCGCTAGCATCAAGGTTTTGCAACTTCTTCAGGGGAAGCACATGGACCTCGGACTCGACATCGCCACCGTTGGCGTCGCAGCAATCGCCGGCGCATGGACCTTCACTACGTGGCGCGCTCAGCGTCGTGCCGACGAGGAAGCCGGAAGTCGCAAGGATGAGAGACAGAGGCAGCGCGATAAGCAAGACGCCCGCCGGTATCTCCAACGAGACATCGCTGAAGCACACTCCGTCCACAAGGAAGTCACCTCGCGGCAGGTCCTGGATGCGCTGCAGAACGTTGATGTTGGAACCAATCGCCAGTTCCTCGAAGAGACACATCGGCGCCTCCTCACGCGTGCCGCGCTCCTTCAGAAGAAGACCGAGCGTGAAGGTCAGTCAACTGATGATGGCTCCGAACTCGAGCCATTCCTTACTATGATTTCCGACCGACTTGAGGTCATCCGGACGTCGGTGCGCGGACCGGAGGTCCCGAGTAGCGCGGAGACGCTCGCGCGGGACTTCACGAAGTACTCGTGGGAGGGCGGTCGGGAGAAGCACGGAAAAGGCAGCATCCTCTACTTCATTGGTGCGCGCTTTGCGAGGCTCAATCACATCACAACGGCCGACCAGTTCCGTACTCAATTCGGTGCCGTTGTGGAGCAAATACTGGCCGACGACGTGAAGACCAGAGCCTTCGTCAAAGACAACGTGCTCGTCGAGCTCTTCCCCGCCTCGCAGTCGGATCGAGCCGCGACCAGCAGTCGTCGCTGGCGTGAGGACTATGGATCTCAAGGCGTGATGACGCTGGAGGGTGTGGAATACCGTACAGCCTGGGATCTCGGATTTCCGGGTGGCGGCATCGCACCACTGCAAAAGAAGCTCATCCGGCACTTCGCTGGCGAGGACGGCTATCCCATCGAGGAACTTCCCAGCGCGTGAGTCGGAGTCACACCGTGAGCACGAATGTACCCAGCGTCTCCCCCGCGGCGACGCGGGCGGACGTGAGGTCCGCGACGCGCGGAGCATCCACCGTCGCCCGGAGGTTCGTCTCCCCCACCACCACCAGCTGCGCACCCGAGGACTGTACGGCGGCGACACCGGCGTCGGCGTCCTCGAACCCGATGCAGTCCTCAGCCGCGAGGCCGAGGAGTGACGCGCCGAGAAGGTAGCCGTCAGGATGCGGCTTGCTGTGCTCTACGCGTTCCGCGGTGACGATCGCGTCCGGCATCGGAACGCCCGCGGCGCCCATGCGAGCGAGCGCGAGCGGAAAACTCGCGCTCGTCACCAGGGCGACCGGCGCTCCCAGTTCGTGCAGGGACCGCAACAGCGCGGCAGCTCCGGGAATCTCCACGACGCCGTCGAGCCGCGTCTGCTCCTCCGTGTCGACATACCGGAGCGCCTGCGCAGCCACATCGCCCCCGCGATCGCCGAGGAAATGGTGGATCGTGGTGCGGGACTGGCGACCGTGACCGAACGCGTGCAACTCCGCGAGGTCCAGACCGTACTGGGCGGCCAGTTCTGCCCAGACCGCCTCCACGACGGCCGTGGAATCCACGAGCGTTCCGTCCATGTCGAACAGGAAGCCTCGGGCGGTCAGCGTGGTCATCGTCTCTCCTCGATACGTGCGTCGGCGCAGCTCACCCGTAGAACAACTTCTCGAACACCCGGCGCGATCTACGTGTCGCCGCGAGGTAGTCCTCTTCCAGCTGCGAGGCGGAACGGGGCGGGTACCCGAGCAGGCGCGCGATGCCGTCGAGCTGGTGACGATCGGTCGGGAGCACATCGCTGGTGCGCCCGGTGAGCAGCGTGTTGGCCGAACGGAGCCGGCTCGACAGAAGCCATGCGGCGCGCAGCCGCTCGGCGTTCGCGTCGTTGACGATGCCTTCCTCGCGCGCCACCTCGAGCGCGTCGAGGGTCGATGTGGTGCGCAGCCCCGGCACACGATGCCCGTGCTGAAGCTGCCAAAGCTGCACCAGCCACTCGACGTCGCTGAGAGAACCCGGGCCCAGCTTCAGATGACGCTTGCGGTCGACGCCCTGTGGCAGTCGTTCATTCTCCACACGCGCCTTGATCCGCTTGATCTCGCGTACCGCCGCAGGATCCGCTGTCACGGGATACCGCACCTCGTCGGCGAGAGCGAAGAATGCCCCGATCAGGTTGTTGCTGCCCGCGGCCCCGCGAGCTCGCAGCAGCGCCTGGGCCTCCCACGGGTGCGACCAGCGCCCGTAATACTCGCTATACGCGTCGAGAGACCGGGCCATCGGACCGTTGCGCCCTTCCGGCCGCAGGTCGGCGTCCAGATCGAGCGGCACACGTGGATCTTCGCTCAGCCGGCGCAGTTCGGACACCAGTTTGAGGGAGAGCTGCGTGGCCCGCTCACCCGGAACGCCCTGCGCATCGAAAACGAACATGATGTCCGCGTCGGACCCGAAGCCCAGTTCGCGTCCGCCGAAGCGCCCCATCGCGATCACCGAGAAGTCCAGCGCCGAATCCTCCGCGGGCACCACCTCGCGGCGTGCCGCACGAAGCGTCGCCTGGATCGTCGCTTCGGCGATCGAGGTGAGGGATTCGGCCAGCTCCGTGATCGTGGTGACGTCGAGCAGTGCGGCGATCGCGGTGCGCAGCAGCTCACGCCGACGCAGTGCGCGCACCGACTTCATCGCCTCTTCGCTGGTGCTGTGGCGATCCTGAATCGCGCGCGCCTCGTCGAGCAGGGCGGGAACCGTGCGCGGACGGAGCATGTCCGGGTTGTCGAGCCAGGCGACCGACTCGGGAATCCACTCCATCAACTCGCCGGCGTATCGCGAGGACGTCAGCACGCGCGTCAGGTGCTCGGCAGCCTGCGAGGAATCGCGCAGCATGCGCAGGAACCAGGGCGTGTTCCCCAGGCGCTCCGAGATGCGCCGGAACACCAGCAGTCCATAGTCGGGATCGATCCCCTCGCTGAACCAGCGGAGCATCACGGGCATCAGGTGCCGCTGAATCGTCGCCTTGCGACTGAGTCCTGATGTCAGCGCGCCGATCGTCCGCAGCGCGCCCGCGGGGTCGCGGAAGCCGATCGCGGCGAGACGGCTGTGCGCCTCGTCGGCGGTCAGTGCTCGTTCGTCCTCGCTGAGTCCGGCGACCGCGCTGAGCAGCGGTCGATAGAACAGCCGCACGTGGATCTCCCGCACCTGGCGCCCCAGCTGCTCCCACATGGCCTGGATCTCCTCGCCGCTCTCGGCAAGTCGCGAGGCTCGGGCGAGGAATCGCAGGCCGTCGGGCGTGCGCGGCATCAGGTGCGTACGACGAAGGCGGTGCAGCTGCAGTCGGTGCTCCCACACGCGCAGCACGCGGTAATCGTGAGCGAACGCCGCGGCGTCGTCGCGACCGATGTAGCCCTCCGCCACGAGCGCGTTCAGGGCGGCGACGGTCCCTCGCTGGCGCACCGCCTCATCGCTCAGGCCGTGCACGAGTTGCAGAAGCTGCACGGTGAACTCGATGTCGCGCAGTCCGCCGGCGCCGAGTTTCAGCTGATACCCCTGATCCTCCGCGGGGATGTGCTCCATCACACGCTCGCGCATGCGCTGCACACTTTCGACGAAGTTCTCCCGCGCCGCGCTGCTCCACACCTTCGGGGCGAGAGCGGCAACATACTGCTCGCCCAGATCCAGATCGCCGGCGATCGCGCGCGCCTTCAGCAGCGCCTGAAACTCCCAGCTCTTCGCCCAGCGTTCGTAGTAGGTGAGGTGGGAGTCGAGGCTGCGCACGAGCGCGCCCTGCTTGCCCTCGGGACGCAGATTGGCATCGACTTCCCAGAGCGCAGGCTCCGCCTCGGTGCCGGACAGTCCGCGCATGGTCTCCACGGCCAGTCGCGTCGCCGCATCGATGGCGCGAGACTCCGAGATCACCTCTTCATCGATCGTTCCGCCGACGAAGATGACGTCGACATCGCTCACGTAGTTGAGCTCGCGCGCGCCGGTCTTTCCCATCCCGACGATCGCCAGGCGCGTGGCGGCGATCTGCTCCCGGCTGAAGGCCGCGAAAGATCCGGTGCTCACGCGGGTACGCGCAACGGCGAGCGACGCCTCCAGCGCAGCCGCTGCCGCATCGGCCAGGGCCGCAGCGACATCGTCGAGCACATGGACGGCATCCGGTGCCGCGAGATCAAAGGCCGCGATACGTGCCAGCATCCGCCGGTACCGAACCCGCAGATCGATCCAGGCCGACTCGTCGCCGCCAGCGGCGAATCCGTCGACCGCACCGACGGCATCGAGCAATTCGTCACGCAGCTCAGTGGCGGAGGGCAGCTGATCCGGCACCTCCGCGAGGCCCGCAAACTCGGCAGGCCGACGGAAGACGAAGTCGCTCAGTCCTTCGGAAGCGCCCAGGATTCGCCACATCGCCTCGATGCCCTCGGGCGTGCGCGGGGCGCGACGCGCGGCGTCCGGATCACGGCGTGCGACGCGCAGGAACCCGCGCAACGCCGCATCCGCGTCGGCCGCGACACCTGCCGATGCCGTCAAGTCCGCCGTGTCGATGCCGGTGAGCTCGGACAGCTCGGCCAGTGCATCGCGCGCTTCACTCAGTTCGGTGAAGCCGCGTCGTGCCAGTTCCGTCAGCGACAGGGCGCGTTCCCGCTCCACCGCAACCTCAGAGCATCTCGAGGTTGGTCTTCAATTCGAACGGCGTGACCTGGGCGCGGTAGTCAGCCCACTCCTTGCGCTTGTTGTTCAACACGTACTGGAAGACCTGCTCGCCGAGAGTCTCGGCAACCAGCTCCGACTCCTCCATGTACTCCAGCGCATGATCGAGGCTCGCCGGCAGCGGCGAGTACCCCAGGGCGCGCCGCTCCGCGTCGGTGAGGGACCAGACGTTGTCCTCGGCCTCCGGAGGAAGCTCGTAGCCCTCCTCGATGCCCTTGAGTCCGGCGGCCAGCATCAGCGCGTAGGCGAGATACGGGTTGGCCGCGGAGTCGAGCGCGCGATACTCGACGCGAGTGGACTGCGTCTTGTTCGGCTTGTACATGGGCACACGGATCAGGGCGGAGCGGTTGTTGTGGCCCCAGCACACGAAGCTCGGCGCCTCGTCGCCGCCCCAGAGCCGCTTGTAGGAGTTCACGAACTGATTGGTGACGGCGGTGATCTCATTGGCGTGACGCAGAAGTCCCGCGATGAACTGCCGCCCGACACGAGAGAGCTGGTACTGCGCGCCTTCCTCGTAGAAGGCGTTGGTGTCGCCCTCGAACAGCGACATGTGCGTGTGCATGCCCGAACCGGGGTGACCAGACAGCGGCTTCGGCATGAAGGTCGCGTACACCCCCTGCTCGATGGCCACCTCCTTGATCACGGTGCGGAACGTCATGATGTTGTCGGCGGTCGCCAGCGCGTCCGCGTAACGGAGGTCGATCTCGTTCTGACCGGGCCCGCCCTCGTGGTGGCTGTACTCCACAGAGATGCCGATGTCCTCGAGCATGCGCACCGAGCGACGACGGAAATCGTGCGCCGTACCGCCGGGCACGTTGTCGAAGTAGCCAGCCGAGTCGACCGGAACTGGAATCCCGTCAGGACCGAGCTGCGAGGACTTCAGCAGATAGAACTCGATCTCGGGGTGGGTGTAGAAGGTGAAGCCCGCGTCGGCGGCCTTCGCCAGCGCGCGCTTCAGCACGTGCCGCGGGTCGGACACCGCAGGACGACCGTCCGGTGTGGTGAGGTCGCAGAACATCCGCGCGGTCGGATCGGTCTCGCCGCGCCACGGCAGGATCTGGAACGTCGCCGGGTCCGGCTGCGCCAGCAGATCGGACTCGTACGTGCGCGTCAGGCCTTCGATGGCCGAACCATCGAACCCGAGCCCTTCTGCGAAGGCACCCTCCACCTCGGCCGGTGCCAGCGCGACGGACTTCAACGTCCCGGTGACATCGGTGAACCACAGGCGGACGAATTTGACCCCGCGCTCCTCGATGGTGCGAAGAACGAAGTCGCGCTGCTTGTCCATTAGATCCTCTCCTGGCCTGGTGCCAGACTACTGGGCCGCCGCCCCGCTCCCGCCGTTCGCGACGCTGGAGTTCATGAACCCCAGGAGTCCTCCTGCGCTTCTTCCTCCGCCCAGGCGCGCGAGCGAGCCTGCAGCACCTCTGGCGCGTTCGCCGCCTCAGCGGCGGAGTGGAACGGACCGATGCGGTCGTACCCGGGCGATTCCATACCCTCCTCGACGACACCCGTCTTCGGGTTGAACCAGAACGTGCCGGCTTCGGCGGGATCGGGCAGATTCGTCTCGGACATGGATTCTCCTTCGTCGTGATCAGCCTACGGTTGAGACCCGCTCGCGACCAGCATCAGGCGGCGCGTCACGCCAGTAGGCTGAACGCATGACTACTTCGCGTGCGATCGGTGTCGATATCGGCGGCACCGGCATCAAGGCCGGCATCGTCGATCTGGACAAGGGTGAGCTGATCTCGTCCCGCGTTCGCGTGTCGACGCCCGAGGGCGCCGAGCCGAAAGACGTGCTCGCGGCCGTCCAGCAGGTGCTCGAGACTCTCGAGGTCGCCGACTCCGATCTCCCGCTCGGTGTGGCGTTCCCGGCCATCGTGAAGCGCGGCATGACCCTGTCCGCGGCCAACATCTCGCCGCTATGGGTGAACTTCGAGGCCGAGAAGTTCTTCGAGAGCGGACTGGGGCGCGACATCACCTTCGTGAACGACGCGGACGCGGCAGGAGTCGCGGAGGTACGCCACGGCGCAGCACGTGGCCAGCAGGGTCTCACGATCCTCACCACGCTCGGCACCGGTGTCGGCTCGGCCTTCCTCTACGAAGGTGTGCTCATCCCCAACACCGAGCTGGGCCACCTGAAGCGCAAAGACAAGTCCATCGAGAAGTGGATGGCGTACTCCGCGAAAGAACGCGAAGAGCTGTCGTGGAAGCAGTGGGCCAAGCGCCTGCAGGAGTTCTACGCCCACGTCGAGTTCATCTTCTCCCCCGACCTGTTCGTAGTCGGCGGTGGTGTCTCCAAGCACCCGGACGAGTTCCTGCCGCTGCTAGATCTGAAGACCCCGATCATCCCGGCCGTGCACCGCAACGCCGCGGGGATCATCGGCGCCGCAAGCCTGGCCGGCGACGGCCACTGAGCCGACCCGGATACAGGTGGGCCCCGTCCACGGACGGGGGCCCCACCTGTATCCGCTCAGAGCGTCAGCAGCACCTTCGTGGCACGACGCTCGTCCATCGCACGGTACCCGTCCGCCGCCTGCTCGATCGGCAGTGTGAGGTCGAACACGATGCCGGGATCGATCGTGTCGGTCATGATCAGGTCGATGAGCTCCGGGAGGAAGCGCCGGACAGGTGCCGGTCCGCCGAGCAGGCTCACGGTCTTGAAGAACAGGGACGCACCGTCCAGTGACACGTCATGGCTAACGCCGACATAGCCGACATGTCCGCCGGCGCGCGTCGCATCGATGGCCTGCATCATCGACTCCTGGGTGCCCACCGCCTCGATCGTGGAGTGGGCTCCGTAGCCGCCGGTCAGCTCCTTGATCCGCGCGACGCCGGCCTCGCCACGTTCTTCGACGATGTCGGTGGCACCGAACGTGCGCGCCAGCGCCTGCCGGTCGGCATGACGCGACATCGCGATGACCCGCTCAGCGCCGAGGTGACGGGCGGCGAGGACGCCGAGCAGCCCCACGGCACCGTCACCGACCACGGCGACCGTCTTGCCAGGACCGGCCTCAGCCGCGACCGCGGCGAACCAGCCCGTGCCGAGCACATCCGAGGCGGCGAGAAGGCTTCGCGTCTGCTCCGGCGTGGGCTTACCATGAACGGGCACGAGCGTGCCATCAGCCCACGGAATACGCGAGTACTCGGCCTGTGTGCCCTCAGCACCCATCATCACCTGGTGGATGCAGCGCGACTGGAAGCCGGCCTGGCAGATCTCGCACGTGTTGTCTGATGCGACGAACGAGCCCACCACGAAGTCGCCCACGTGGATGCGCTCGACCGCCTCGCCGATCTCCTCGACGACGCCGATGTACTCGTGTCCCATACGGGTGGGACGCTTCACCGGCTGGATGCCCCGGTAGGGCCACAGGTCCGAACCGCAGATACAGGCTGCAGTGACGCGGATCACCGCGTCGGTGGGTTCGATGATGCGGGGACGGTCGATGTTCTCGACACGCACGTCCCCCGGGGCGTGCAGAATGACGGCTCGCATGGCGGCTCCTTGCAGAATTCGGTGTGCGTCTTCAACGAAAGCACGCACCCACGCAGTGTGGGAGTCCCTGGGAGTACCGGTCTCGCCGATACCGGGGGTGAACGGGCCGGCCGATACGCCGGGTTCTGTCCGGTGATGAATCACCGTGACGGCCATCTCTCTCGGCGACACGTTGCCGTGCCGCTCCAGCGACCTACCCGAGGACTCGGCGAGCCGCGTCAACATCCTCTGTCTGGTCTTGCTCCGGGCGAGGTTTACCGAGCAGATCGTGTCACCACGATCCCTGGTGGTCTCTTACTCCACCCTTTCACCCTTACCGGGACGAATCCCGGCGGTCTTCTCTCTGTGGCACTGTCTCGCGGATTACTCCGGGTGGGCGTTACCCACCACCCTGCTCTGTGGAGCCCGGACGTTCCTCGGTGCGGTTTCCCGCCACGCGACCGTCTGGCCGACCCATTCGCCCCTAGTCTACGCGGGTGCCGCGCTACTTCGATGCGTCCTCGCCGATGCGAAGGTCGAGGCGGAAGTCGAGCGGGAAGTCACCGAACAGCAGGCGCGCGGCAGCGTCCGCCGCATCGCTGACGATTTGTGCCGCCGCGTCGGCCAACGACGCCGGCACGTGCAGCATCACCTCGTCGTGCAGGAAGAACGCCAGATGAGCGCGACGAGCGAAGATGGGGCCCGAAGCCGGAGCGACCTCATCGGGCTGACTGTCCGGCAGCGTCTCCAGCCGGGTCCGGATCTCCGCCAACCACACCAGCGCCCACTCAGCCGCCGTGCCCTGCACCACGAAGTTGCGCGTGAATCTGCCCCGATCCTTCGCCCACCGCCGTGCGCGCTCCTCATCGCTGCTGCGAGCATCAGCGTCCGAGGCTCGGCGCTGCACGCCGACCCATTCGTCACCGGGCTCGGGCGATGTTCGACCGAGAAGGGTGGACACCCGACCCCCGTCCTCACCGGTGCGCGCTGCGTCGTCAACGAGAGCCATCGCCCGCGGAAAAGCCCGGCGGAGGCGCGGGACCAGCCGGCCCGCCTCCCCCGTGGTTGACCCGTACATGGCACCCAGCACGGCGATCTTCGCCTCCTGACGTGTCGCGACGATCCCCGCCTCCACCAAGCCGGTGTAGAGGTCTCGACCGCGTGCCGCATCAGCCATCGCCCGGTCTCCCGACAGTGCGGCCAGCACGCGCGGTTCTAGCTGCGACACATCAGCGAGCACCAGCACCCAGCCAGGATCAGGCCGGACCACGGGACGCAGCTGGCGCGGCAGCTGCAGCGCCCCGCCACCCGCTGAGGCCCAGCGCCCCGTCACCACCCCGCCGGGGATGTAGATCGGGCGGAATCGGCTCTCGTGCACCCATTCCGCCAGCCAAGCCCGACCGTTCGCGCTCTGCAGGCGAGTGATGCGGCGGTACTCCAGCAGCGGAGCGATCGCGGGATGATCGACCTCGGCCAGCTCCCACTTGCTCGTGGACTCCACCAGAATCCCCGCTCGATGCAATCCCCGCAGGAGCTTCGGCTGGCTGTCCAGGCTCAGTGCGGGATCGCCCAGCAGCTCACGCACCTGCGCACCCAGCTCGGTGATCCGGCGCGGAGTGCCGGTCGCGTCGCGAGGGCCGAGCTCGGCATCGAGAATCGCCTCATGGGTCGGCACATGCCAGGGCAGTCCAGCGGCTCGCAGTTCTGCGGCGATGAGCGCACCCGCGGACTCAGCTACCGTCAGCAGCCGCAACCGGCCATCCACCGCGTCGAGCACCGCGCGCTGCCGAGCGAACTCAGCGAGGGCATCATCGATGCCGTGGGAGATTCCGCGTGCCGTGTCGTCGAGGTCGAACAGGGCGTCCACTCGCGGCGTCTCCGGATCCACCGCCGCATCCCACCCCGACGGCGTGCGCAGTTGCTGAGCGTGCGGATCCGTGTCCGGCACCAGCGCGGAGCCCCGAAGAATCGCGTGGCACAGGCGCAGATCCAGGCAGCGCTGAACGCGGATACCTGCGGCAAGGATCTCGGGATACCAGTGTGCGGTGTCGCTCCACACCCACCGCGGTCGGATCGACTCCTCCCGCTCCGCGACCCACTGGGGTAGCTCGGCGCGAGCCAGGACGACGCGTTCGATCTCGTCTTCGTCGCGGAGGGACACCTCCACCGTGTCACCGCGGGAGCCGACGACGGCCCACACGGTGGAGGCGGATGCGCTCATCGCCGAAGGCGCGTGGTCACAGCCCCGACTCGTCGGTACGAACCAGGATGGCACTGCACTGCGGGCAG
This sequence comes from Microbacterium sp. ZW T5_56, assembly GCF_044987425.1. Lineage (NCBI taxonomy): Bacteria > Bacillati > Actinomycetota > Actinomycetes > Micrococcales > Microbacteriaceae > Microbacterium > Microbacterium sp. ZW T5_56. Next base: position 19,402 of record NZ_JBJDRI010000016.1, read on the forward strand.
AACAGCACCTCGTCGGAAGCTGCCGCGGCCACCTCCGCCAGGTCGCTCCCCGAAAGCTCCATGCGGCAGGCTTCACACATGCGGGCGCGCAGCAGACCCGCGCCGTTGCCCGTGCGAGCAAGCCGGTCGTACTGCGCGAGCAGCGCCTCAGGCAAGGGCCGCGTGACAGCATCGCGATCGCGACGCAGCTGTTCGACCGCGGTGGTCGCGTCGGCAACCTGCGCCTTCGCCTCGGTGGTCAGGCGGGATCCCTCAGCATTCGTCTCGGCGATGATCGCCTCCTGCTCGGCGACGCTCGCCTCGGCGGTTTCGAGCTTCTCCATCGCCTCCAGCTCGGCGTCCTCGAGATCGTTGAGACGCTTCGCCAGGCTCGTGATCTCGTTCTCGAGCGCGACGGCTTCCTTGGCCGACGCGCTCGAGAGGCGATCCTTGTCGCGCTCCCGCCGGGCCCGGGCCGTGGTGACGTCGGATTCGATGCGACCGATCTCCGTCTTCAGGTCGTCTAGAACGCCGATGCGCTGCATGAGCTCCTGAGTCTGGGTGGCGCGCTGCGAGGCGAGCTCGGAGATCCGCGCGCCATGCGCAGGATGCGTGCGCTGGTGCTCAGCGTGCTTCAGGCGGCGGTCGATGTCCGCCACGTCGAGAAGGGTGCGCTGGTCTGCCTGGCTCGCTTTCACTCCACCAACCTACCGTGCGGGCGCGCCTCTCACTCGTCGGCGAGGATCTCATCGACGCCACCGAGGATCGGCTCGTCCCCGTCGATCACCGCGCGCACGATCGCGTTGATCGCGAATGCCGTTGCGCGCCCCAGATCCACGTCGCCTGGCGCGTGCAGCCACTGCACCTGAAGCCCGTCCATCACACCGAGGATCGCGGCCGCGGCGTCCGCGAGTCGCGCGGTATCCGTGACTCCGCGTTCACGGCACATCTCGGTGAAGGCGTTCGCGATCTCGCCGCGCAATGTGCCGTACCGACCAGCGAAATACTCCCGAGCGGGGTGGCTGTCAGTGACGGACTCCCCCGACAGCACGACGAAGGCTTGAACGATACCTGCCCGGCGGGCGTTCGCGAACGCGGTTCGAATGAGGTGGCGAAACAGGTCCACCCCGCCAGGAATGTGCTGCTCGGCCAGGTGCTCCACGTCGGTGCGGTCACGGAACGTGAGCACATCGAGCAGCAGCTGATCCTTCGAACCGAAGTGATGGAGGATGCCCGCGTGTGTCATCCCGACCTGGTCGGCGATGTCGGCGAGCGTTCCGCCGGCATATCCCTTCGCACCGAACACGTCGGTGGCGGCGCGGAGAATGTCACGCCTTTTCTCCAGGGTCGCGGGACGCGGTTTCACTGCTCTGCTGCCTATCGCCATCGAGATCTCCTCCGACACGAGCTCTTACTTACTCGTCAGTAACGCTAGCATTCGATGCAGACATACCCGGTCGCACGGGAGCACCGAGAGGATCCACCATGACCACCCCGACGCCCTATCAGGACGCGACCCTCCCCATCTCCGATCGCGTCGATGACCTCGTCTCACGGATGACCGTGGAGGAGAAGGTCGGGCAGATGATGCAGCTCGACGCCCGCGACGACATCGCGGATCAGGTGCTGCGCAAGCACGTCGGCTCGATCCTGCACGCCTCCCCGGAACGCCTGCAGCAGGCGCACGAGCTGACCGACAGCACACGTCTGCGGATCCCGCTCATCATCGGCGAGGACTGCATCCACGGCCATTCCTTCTTCGGCGGCGCCACGATCTATCCGACGCAGCTCGGCATGGCGGGGTCGTGGGACGCGCAACTCATCGAGCAGGCGGCACGAACCACCGCCGTCGAAGTCGCGGCGACGGGAATCCACTGGACCTTCTCCCCCGTGCTGTGCATCACGCGTGATCTCCGCTGGGGTCGGGTGAACGAGACGTTCGGCGAGGACCCGCACCTGATCGGCGAACTCGCCTCGGCGATGGTGCGCGGATATCAGGGTGAAGGTCTCGCAGATCCCACCGCAATCCTGGCCACCGCGAAGCACTTCGCCGGGTACTCGGAGACACAGGGCGGCCGTGACGCCAGCGAGGCGGACATCTCTCGCCGGAAGCTACGGTCCTGGTTCCTGCCCCCGTTCGAGCGCGTCGCGCGCGAGGGCGCGCGAACCTTCATGCTCGGCTATCAGTCCATGGATGGCGTGCCGATCACGGTGAACGACTGGCTGCTCACCGACGTGCTGCGTGGCGAGTGGGGCTACACCGGCACGCTCATCACCGACTGGGACAACGTCGGTCGGATGGTGTGGGAGCAGCGAGTGCAGCCGGATTATGCGCATGCCGCCGCGGCCGCGGTCATCGCGGGCAACGACATGATCATGACCACTCCCGGGTTCTTCGAGGGTGCGCTGGAGGCCATCGAGGCCGGTTTGCTGACCGAGGCGGACCTGGACCGCGCGGTGCGACGAATCCTCACCCTGAAGTTCGAACTCGGACTGTTCGAGGATCCGCGCCGCCCCGATGCGGATCGGATCGCCGCCGTGTTGAACACACCCGAGCACCGGGCCCTGAACCTGGAGATCGCGCGGCGTTCCCTCGTGCTGCTGGAGAACGACGGGGTGCTTCCCCTGGCGAACCAGACATCCGAGACCGCCGCACGCCGGGTCGCCGTCGTGGGACCGCTCGCGGATGACGCGCAGAACCAGCTGGGCGACTGGGCCGGAAACTCCGGCCAGGCCGGGTGGCTGCCCGACGGCCAGCCCCGCGAGCTGATCACGACCGTGCTGGATGGCTTCCGCCGGTTCGCACCCTCGGGCTGGGAGGTCCCGTTCGGCCGCGGCGCCGAGGTGCTCACGCTGGAGACCGATCCTGCCGGTGAGTTCTTCCCTGACGGCCAGCCCCGCCCGCAGGTGGTGGTCCCGGCCGAGCCCGATGCTGCGCTGATCGCCGAGGCCGTGACGCAGGCGGAGGCCGCCGATTTCGTGGTTGCCGTGGTGGGTGACGTCATCGACCTCGTCGGTGAGGGGCGTTCGACGGCCACGCTGGAGCTGATCGGCGGACAGATTGCCCTGCTCGATGCGCTGGCGAAGACCGAAACGCCGATGATCGTCGTGCTGCTGGCCTCCAAGCCGCTGGTGCTGCCGCCGTCCGCGCGCAATGCGGCGGCGATCATCTGGGCCGCATCTCCGGGCATGGAGGGCGGACGCGCGATCGCGGAGCTGTGCCTCGGTCTCATCGAGCCCAGTGGGCGACTGCCGATCTCGTTCGCGCGGCACGTGGGTCAGCAGCCCACCTATTACAACCAGATCCGCGGCCAGCACGGCGACCGCTACGCCGATCTCACGCAGGCGCCGGCGTGGCCGTTCGGCCACGGCCTGTCCTACACGACGATCACGTACGACAGCGTGGTGCTCGACGCCGACTCCTACGCGCGCGACGAGATCGTGCGCGCTCGGGTGACGATCACGAACGCCGGGGCGAGACCCGCGCGTGAGACGGTGCAGGCCTACGTGAGCGACACGATCACCTCGGTCAGCTGGGCTGACAGGGAGCTGAAGGCGTTCGTTCAGGTGGATCTCGCACCGGGTGAGACGCGCGAGGTTCTGGTGGAGGTGCCGGTCGCCGAGTGCACGATCGTCGACGCCGAGGGTCATCGCATCGTCGAGTCGGGTGCGTTCGAGTTGCGTGTCGGCCCGTCCAGCGACGAGGCGCGGCTGCTGCGCGCGACGTTCGCGGTGGCCTGAGGCGACGCCGCTCAGTCGATATCGAGGAATCCGAGGGTGGCGCCGCAGTGCAGGCACCGGAAGCCGAACACGGCGAAACCGGCCTGCTGCTGCGCCGCCGCCTCGATCGCGTCCTCGGTGATTCCCAGCTCCTCCCGACGCTCGGGGGCGAGCACGCGCAGGCCGTCGGCATCGAGTACGCCGACGAACGCGGCAGCATCATCGCAGTGGGACTGCCATTCCTCAGGTTGGTAAGTCGCGAAGCCTGGCGTCCGGGTCGCCACCTCGTCCTGAATGTCCTCGGCAATGCCCGCTTCATCCAGCGCCCAGGTGTCGACGAACAGCGCACCCGCGCGAGCGGCTGATCCGTCGGCGATGCACCACGGGCAGATGTGATCCAGCTCCGCACGGCCGTAGGGGCGTGAGGCATACTCCCATCCGCGTGGGCGTTCGCACCGTGAGCAGGTGTTCAGTGACCGGCGGATCGATCCCGTCGCGATCGGATCCGGGTGATAGCGGAAAGAGGGCAGTTCCTCTCCGGTGTCAAAGGCAGTGGGATCAAGGGCGAGTTCGTCCAGCCGCAGCTCGAGCGGCTCCATGGGTGCGAATTGCATCTGGCGGTACAGCGTCATTGCGAGACGTTCCGGGTCTGCCGGATCCGGGAGCAGCGTCAGGCGTTCCAGTTCGCTCCAGCCGAAACCGATGACCACGCCATCGGCGGGGAACGGTTGTCCCGGCTGCGGCTCACCGAACCCTGGGGATGAAACGACATCGACCGCGCGTGCGGTGGCCGTGGCGCGCGCGATGTCCTCCGCCGTGCGCATCATGCGCTTGCGGTCGCCGTCGTCGCGCACCGGCAGGATTCCCCAGGTGCGACCCGTCCTTCCTGCGGAGTCGTCGAGGATGAAGCCGTTCTCGGCGAGGAGTCGATCCCGCAGCCAATCGGGGAACCGAGCACCCACGGCTGTCTCGACGCGGACGATGTCCTGCTCACGTGCGCCGCTCATGCGAACGCCACCAGTGCAGCACCGGCGCCAGCCAGGCCCCAGCTGATCAGGCTGCCCACGAGGAACTCCTCCGCCTTGGATCCTTCACCGGCGTTCTTCGAGATCTCCGGGAAGCGGACGATGCCCTTGGCAGCCATCAGCGCGGCGATGATTCCCTGCGCTCCGGCCAGGGCGAGGGCCAGGATGATCCACCGCTCGAGCGGGCCGATCAGGCGGCCGCCGCGCATCTCGCCCGGGCGCAGCGGATCGGTCAGCCAGCGTGTGCGCAGGGCGTCCGTGATGCGAGCGCGCATCGTCGGTGCGCCCTGCTGGGTGTGCCCGGTGGTGGTGATGAGTGACGGTTCCTCTGCGACACGGGCGCGGCGCAGGGCCCCGCGGCAGACGAGGTTCGCGCTCAGGCCGAGGAAGAGGGCGACGCCGATCATCGCGACCGGCTTGCCGAGCGGGATCGAAGTGGTCACCACGTATCCGAAGGTGCCGAACGTGCCGGTCAACGCAACCCCCGTTCCGCCGGCGACCAGAATCCCCGCGATGACGGCGATGTATCCGAGCACCGATACTGCCCACAGACCCGCGAGCACCGGCCAGACGAAGGTGAGAACCGCGAGCACCGGGGCGTATGCCGCCGGTGCCTGCAACGGCACCACCGCGACGGCGACGAGGACCGACCACACCGCGATCGCGAGGACCCGCACGGCGAGCGAACGATTCCCTCTCTGCGCACGCGTGATGAGCCATCCGATGATGTCGGCACCCGCGATTCCCACCACGAGCAGCCCGGCGATGATGTTCACGCGCGTCCTCCCATCCACAACGACTGCACCGTCACCAGCGTGGCGGCCCCCGAACGGCGGGCGCTCTGCGACACGGCGGATTGGGTGATCCCCTCTGCCTCGGCGATCTGGGCCTGTGATTGTCCGCCGATCATGGCCCGGGCGATTCGAGCCTCCCGTGGCTTCATCGCGCCGATGATCTCATCGCGGAGGAGCAGCGCGGCATTGGTGTCGGCGGGTTCGTCATCGTTGTCCACCGCCCATGTCCGCGCGGGTCCGGTTCGTCCGGCTAGCCGGTGCACGGTGTCGATCGCTCGGCGCGCCGCCCACCAGGCACTGCCATCGTAGATGGACACCTCATCGGCCACACCGGAGACCACGTGCGACTGCCCACGGCCGATTCCGAAGCGCACATCGGTCTCGCTGTCCGCGGCGGCGAGCCGGACCAGCGTCGTGACGACGCAGGCTTCGGCCACCGTGGAGTACATGGCTTGGAATTCGTCACCAGCGGTGGACCACAGCGGGCGCACCGGCGCGACGATCTCGTCCACCTCGCGGAACATGGCGTGGACGCTCGCCTGCACGGCCGCGCGATCATCAGCGCGGCGGGAGCCGACGATGTCGACGATGATCCCCACGATCTCAGTCATGATGGAAGTATATAGCTTATATTCTTGTTTTATAAGCTATATACTTCAATTTCGAGCGTCGTAGTCCTCGCGCGAAGCCTCGATGGCTTCGCGGTTCTCGATGGCCCACTCGGCGAGTGCGAGGGCGAGTTCCACGAAGCCGCGCCCGCGATCGGTGAGTTCATACTCGACGCGCGGCGGCACCTCGGCGTAAACGGTGCGCGTCAGCAGTCCATCGCGCTCCAACTGGCGGACGGTGAGCGTGAGCATCCGCTGCGAGATTCCAGGAATGGCGTGCAGGAGCTCGGTGAAGCGGAGTCGCTGCTCGCGCAGCGCGCCGATGACCAGGACAGACCACTTGTCACCGACCCGATCCAGGACTTCGCGGACGACGCGCCCGTGATCGGCGGGCCCGCGCCCGTCGCACGCCTTCTCGTACGCGCTCGGCTCGACGATCGATGTCACCTGCTTACCTCCGTGTGCCTTTTGCACGCGCCCCAGAACTGACGCATCATCATGTCTGTTACTCATCGTAACTCTGTTCACAGAAGGAACCACATGATCATCGCCCTCTGGGTCATCAACTCCTTGCTCGCTCTCGGCTTCCTCGGCGCGGGCGCCAACAAGCTCGCAAAGTCGAAGGATGCTCTCGTCGCCTCCGGTATGGCTTGGGCGAAGGGATTCCCGCCCGCCGCACTGAAGGCGATCGGCGTCGCCGAGGTGGTGGGCGCGCTGGGCCTAATCCTGCCGCTCGCCACGGGGATCGTCCCCGTCCTCTCCCCCATCGCCGCGACATGCCTCGCGATCGTCATGATCGGCGCGGTGGTGGTTCACCTCCGTCACCGGGACCCGGCGAAGGCGGTTCTGCCGTCCGTGGTGTTGGGCGCACTCTCCCTCGTGAGCGCCATTCTGGGCTTCGTGGCGGTGTGACATCCCATAAGTACAGGGCTGATATCGACGAGATATCAGCCCTGTACTTATATACCCGCCACGTGCTCGGCGGACGCCGCACGCCGGATAGTATGGACGACGAGGGCCTTTAGCTCAGCTGGTAGAGCGCCACGTTTACACCGTGGATGTCGTCGGTTCGATCCCGGCAGGGCCCACCACAGGACGATCGTGCTCTCCACTCATCCGGCCGTAAGTCGCCCGCGGTGTCAGAACTCGTTGAGACTCGCATCAGCCAGCTCGCGCCGAGCGCACGCGTCGTGAACCGACGACATCCACGGTGAAACACGTCGGTTCGATCCGTGCCGCGCCTCACCCATGACGCATGTCACGGGCGGGCGTGACATCACGACACTTCTCCCCACCACCCCGCACCGGTTGGCTGGAGGTATGCGAAAGCCTCTGAAAGTCACCCTGATCACCCTCGGCTCCGTGCTGGCGATTCCGGTCGTCCTGCTGGGCACCACGTTCGCCGTCAATGCCGTGGCGACGCGGCACGAACTGGCGAGCATCAAAGACTACGGCCAGCGTGTGGACGTCGATGGGCACGAGATGAACGTCGTGATCACCGGTACCGGTGACGACACGATCGTGCTGCTGCCGGGACTCGGCACCGCATCGCCGTGGCTGGACTATCAGCCGCTCGTCACCAAGCTGGAGCAGGATCACCGCGTCGTCGTGGTCGAGCCGTTCGGCTACGGCCTCAGCGACCAGACCGACGTCCCCCGCACCACGAAGAACATCGTCGAGGAAGTCCACACCGCGCTGCAGGAGGTGGACATCACCCGCTACACCCTGATGGGACACTCGATCGCGGGACTGTACGCCCTCACCTACGCCGAGCAGTATCGGGACGAGCTGCGTGCTTTCGTGGGCATCGACACCAGCGTGCCGAACCAGCCGGGGTGGGATGACCCCACATCGACCGCCGGGATCACCGACCTGCGCAATCTCGGCATCACGCGAGCACTGTCCGCGCTGAGCGGCGATCCGTACGCGGGCCTGCCCTACTCAGACGATGAGAAGCAGCAGATGGGCTACTTCACCACGCGCAATGCGTCGGAGCCCACCGTTCTGAACGAACTCGAGAACGCCTCCGCGAACTTCGGCGCGGCCGCCACTGCGACCTTCCCCGCAGACCTGCCGGTCCTGCTGTTCATCGCCACCCAGGACGGCGACTTCGACAACTGGAAGAACCTGCACGACGGGCAGGTCGCACGGTTGCAGAACGGCAGCGTCGTCCCCCTCGATGGAACCCACTACCTGCACCACACGCAGTCCGAGACCATCGCGCAGGACACCGACGAGTTCCTCTCGGCTCTGCCGGTACGCTGAGCGCATGACGCAGCCCGGGCACACCGCGGCGCGGAGCTCGCGTGACTCCACTTGGGTGCGCCGTTCCACGGCCGCGAGCCTGTATGCCATCATCGCGGTCGGCGCCGGAGTGGCTATCATGGCGGAGCTCATGCCGGGTGACCCACGATCCGTGACACTCGCAGCGCTCACCGTGATCTCGGCGGGAGCGATGGCGGCTTCGGTTCTGACGGTTGTCCGCCGACCGAAGCCTCGGAGCGCAACGCATCCAGCACTCCTGCTCGCCGCTGCCCTGTCCACCATCGCCTGGGCGGCAGCGATCGCCGCCCCCTTCGCGGGCTGGGGATGGGGCTTCATGCTCGCCGTTGCTGGAGGCATCATCGCCAGCGTCCTGCGAGCACGGTGGGCAGCCTGCGTGATCGCAGTGACGATCGGACTGCTCGCGACCGGAGCCGTCACCGCGTTCCGCGGCATCTCACCGGCGGGGCCCGGCGCCGAGGCCTACGTCATGCTGGCGACCCTGGGGATGTTCGTCCTGCTCCCCACGAGCGCGATGTGGGCGCTGCGCGTGGTGCTGAGGCTCGAGACCGCCCGCCAGGTCGCAACCGAACTCGCGATCGCTCAGGAGCGGCTGCGGTTCGCCACCGACCTGCACGACATTCAGGGTCACCACCTCCAGGTCATCGCCCTGAAGAGCGAGTTGGCTGAGCGCCTGCTCGAACAGGATCCGGAACGCGCCGCCGATGAGGTCGCGCAGATCCGAGCGATCGCGCGCGAAGCGCTGGAAGACACCAGAGCTGTGGTGAACGACTACCGCTCGGTGACCCTCACCGTTGAAGCTCGAAACGCCGCGGCCGTACTCCGCTCCGCAGCCATCGACTGCGAGGTGGCGCTGGAGAGCACGGGGCTCGATCCCCAGCTGGAGACCTTGTTCGCCGTGGCCCTGCGCGAAGCGACCACGAACATCCTCCGCCACAGCTCCGCCACCCGCGCGAAGATCCGGCTGCAGTTCGCCGCCGCCGGATGGGAGCTCACCGTCGGCAACGACGGGGCTGGCGCGACGAAGACGGGCGGAACCGGGCTCAGCGGCCTCCGCAATCGGGTCGCACCGTTCGGCGGCAGCGTCACCGCGCATCGCGACGGCGAGTGGTTCGAGGTGATCGTGAGCATTCCACGTCCCGATGTCACACCTTCGGAGGTCAACCGATGATCCGCCTGGTGATTGCAGACGACGAGCAGCTCATCCGCGGCGCGCTCGCTGCGCTGCTCGCCCTGGAACCCGATATCGATGTTCTGGGCGAAGCTCAGGATGGAGCGAGCGCCGTCAGCACCGCCCTCACTCATCGACCGGATATCGCCCTTCTCGATCTCGAGATGCCGGGCATGGACGGCGTCGACGCGGCTCGGGAGATCATCGCGCAGACCGATGCGGTCGTCGTGATCGTCACCCGCCACGCGCGGCCCGGCGCACTGCGACGAGCCCTGTCCGCCGGTGTCCGCGGATTCGTTCCGAAGTCGACGCCGGCCGGAGAGCTCGCCGACATCATCCGTCGGGTCGCGGCGGGCGAACGCTATGTGGACGCGAGCCTGGCCGCCGCCGCGCTCACAGAAGACGAGAGCCCGCTCACTCCGCGCGAGACAGACGTGCTCCGACTCACCGACCAGGGTCTGCCACTCAAACACATCGCACGCGAACTGGGACTCGCCTCGGGCACGGTCCGCAATCACGCCTCGTCGGCGATCATCAAACTCCACGCCGACGACCGCCAGACCGCCGCCCGCATCGCGCGGGAACGCGGCTGGATCTAGGACCCAACGCGGGCCTGTCCGAAGACATCCCGCGACCGACGATCAGAGCACGCTTGCACATGGCTGTTGACTTTGTGCTACAAAGTTGCTGTCATTACAAAGTAGCTTGTGTTGCAGATCGCAGCAGGAGATGAACACGGAGGTGCGTCATGAGTGGTGAAGACCAAGCGGCCGATCCGGCAGCCATCTTGCGAGGGATTGCGGATGACAGTGACAAGGCGAAACTGGCACTGGCGCCGAACGCGCGCCTGCTCTATGTCACGTGGGGCGCAGCGTGGATCGTGAGCTTCGCCGCGCTCTATCTTGCCTTCGCGCCGAACAGCGGCCAGCCGCTCCCCCTTGCGGCAGGCCTCGCCGTCGCGGCCGTCGCCGTCGCCGCGGCCATCGTGATCTCGACGGTCCACTCGGCCCGACGCGGCACCGGCACGCGTGGGCCGTCTGTGGTGCAGGGCGCGATCTTCGGCAACATCTACCCCGTTGCCTTCGCCCTGATCGGCCTGCTCGGCTGGCGGTTGACCAGCGCAGGAGTCCCCGTTGACGTCATGCTCTCCTACTGGATGGCCGGCCCCTGCCTGGTGATCGGAGCTCTCTCCGTCGCCGGAGCCGTGCTGTGGAACGACCGGTCTCAGCTCGTCTTCGGCGTCTGGATCCTCGTCGTCGGGCTCGGCTCGCTGGCCGTGTCGCCGCCGCACAACCTTCTGGCGGGCGTCGTCGGGGGCGTGGGATTCCTGGTCCTGGCGATCATCGAGACGGCGAAGCCTGCGCTCACGACCGGGTCCGTCACGAGTGCCAGCCATGGATGAGCTCGACCCTGTCATCCACGTCCAGGCGCGACTGCGCATCGTGACGATCCTCGATGCCCTCGGGAGTGGTGACTCGCTCTCCTTCCCCCGGCTGCAGACCCTCCTCAGCACGACGTCGGGAAATCTTGCGACGCACCTCCGCAAGCTCGAGGACTCGGGCTACGCCATCGTCGAGAAGGTGCTCGAGGGACGAAACCCCGTCACGTATGTGAGTCTCACCGACGAGGGCCGACTCGCCTTCCGGGTGTACAAGAAGCACCTCCGCGCTCTGCTGGATTCGTCGGAGAGCTAGCTCAGAACGCACGCGCCGGGGCCTCATGCATCGCGAAGGCGCAGAGCGAGCCAGGCGGCAAGGCAGAGCAGCAATGCCCAGGTCGCCATGACGAGACCGCCGGTACCGGATCGCCGTGTCTGTCTGCGAGAGTCGACAGTTCGCCGGTCAGCGCAGCGGTGGCGTGATCAATCCGGTCTCGTAGGCGATCACGACGAGGCCGGCACGGTCGCGGGCCTGCAGCTTCGTCAGGATCCGACTCACATAGGTGCGAACCGTGGTGACCGTCACGAACAGGGCCGCCGCGATCTCCGCATTGCTGCTTCCCTGCCCGATGAGCACGAGCGTCTCGCGTTCGCGCGCAGTGAGCGCAGCGAGAACGGAGTCGTCACGCTGCGGAGCGAACCTCGAGATCAGTCGACGGGTGACCTCCGGGGCGAGCAGGGCGTTGCCCTCATGGACCACGCGGATCGCACGGAGGATGTCCGCCGGCGTGCTGTTCTTCAGCAGGAAACCGGAGGCACCAGCACTGAGCGCGCCGTACACATACTCATCGAGATCGAACGTGGTGAGAACGAGTACCCGCGGTGCTCGCTGAGCGGACGTCAGCACCCGGGTGGCTTCGATGCCGCCCCGTCTCGGCATCTGAACATCCATCAGCACGACGTCCGGGCGTTCGCGTCGCACCAGCTCGATCGCGGTGTCTCCGTCCACGGCCACACCCACCACCGCCAGGCCCGGATCGCTGTCCACGAGCAGCCGCAGCGCGTCACGAACGGCCGGCTCGTCGTCGGTGATGACCACTCGGATCTCGCTCATCGCTCCTCCGCAGATGGTGCGCATGGGAGATCAGCCACCACGGTGACACCCGTCGCCGTCGCCACCCAGTCCACGGTTCCGCCGACCAGTTCCGCCCGCTCTCGCATTCCGGTCAGACCATTACCCGCTCGGATCCCCGCCGGCGCACGACTACCGGTGTCCGCCACACGCACCTGCAATCGGTCGGAGTTCAGGTGCACGGTCACGACGGCCGACGCGGGGGCAGCGTGACGGATGATGTTGGTCACTGCCTCACGAATGATCCGCTGTGCCGTGGTCCGTACCGCGACCGGGAGGGCATCCACGGCAGGATCGACGCCCAGCGCCACGGTCACACCCGTGCGTTCCGCGTCCCGAGCGATGTCTGCGAGCGCGACAGACAGCACGGGCACCGGGGCGTCCGTGTCTCCGGCCCTTTCGCGATGCAGCAGATCGCGCAGATCGCCGAGCGACGAGCGCGCGTCACTCTCGATGTCCCGTAGGGTGGCGCGCAATTCAGTCGCCCCTAGCGATTCGACGTGGGCAGCGACGCCCGCACGCACGCCGATCGACCCCAGCGAGTGCGACAGCACATCGTGAACATCGCGTGAGAGCCGGAGCCGCTCCTCAGTGCGCGAGCGCGCCCCGACCGCCAGCTCGCCCTCCCGCGTGCGCACCCCGAGCATCCAGGCAGCCGACAGCACCACCCCCGCTCAACAGCACGAGGCGGATGCCGCCGCTCACCGCGTCACCACCGAGCACGGCCGCACCGATCAATACCCCGGTGGCCGCAGCGAGCATCCACCACGGGAAGCGACGCGTGCCGCGGACGTTGGCCCAGCGAAACAGCGCGAAGCCGGTGAGCAGGAAGGGATCAGCGGTCACGCCCGCGGCCCATGCGCTCACAGTCGCCGCCGCGGCGAGGAACGTTCCCCAGCCGGGAGCACGTGCGCTCAGCACCACGCCCGCGAGTGCGGCGGCCGCCAGGAGCAGCTGAATCGCCCGCGTTGCGCCGTCATGTGGTGCCACGGTCAACCACAGCCCCAGCACGACCAGGAGCGCGAGGACCAGCTCCCGCACCCATCGCGGCAGAGAAGGCAGCCGACGGATGAGAGCTGGCCGTGTCCCCGTCTGCATGCGCCCATCGTACGAGGCGGCCCAGAATGGAACACATCCAGACAGGAGTCCGCCATGCTCACGACCGCCGAGATCGCCGCCCGCGTTGCGGGTGATCGGCTTCCGCTGCTCACTCTCGACGAGTTCTTCGATGGCAACGTCGCCGAGGACTCCCTCGCACCCAATCGCTGGGGCTTCGGGCGACCCACGCTCGCGGAGATCGCTGACCGGCTGCGGACGCTCGGCGAACGCGATGACATCGCGTGGATACGCATCGGACTTCACGACGACACGGAGCTGGACGAGGCGACCGGAGACGTCATCGCCGAATCGGTGCTGCTGTCCACGACACTTCCCGCAGCCGAGCTGGAGGAGATGCTCGACGTCGAGTGGCTGCACAGCGACGGCATCGTCGAATCGGACGAGTCGTCGATGGAGGACTACACCGACATTCCGCCCGTGATCGGACATCACCGAGTGGTGTTCCTCGTCTGGGATTGACCGCGGCGAGCGCAGGTCTCCGCGTCGGAGGATGACCGCATGGGGACCGATGTGGTCAGAGGCCGGCGGCTCTCAGAGCAGCCGTGACGTGCAGCGCGGTCGTCGGGAACACCGGCACCGGGGCGTCCTCCTGGGTGATGAGCAGCTCGATCTCCGTGCAGCCGAGGATGATTCCCTCGGCTCCATCGGCAACGAGGTTCCCGATGACGTCGCGGTACTTCTGCCGCGACTGCTCGGTGACGATGCCCTGCACGAGTTCCTCATAGATGATGCCGTGCACCGTCGCGCGGTCCTCGGCGTTCGGAATGACCGCGGTGATCCCGTGCCGCGCGAGGCGATCGCGATAGAAGTCCTGCTCCATGGTGAAGGCGGTGCCGAGCAGACCGACCGTCGTCAGGCCCGCCGCACGGATCGCCTCCGCGGTGGTGTCTGCGATGTGCAGGAACGGGACGCTGATCGCGTCGGTGATCCTGTCGGCGACCAGATGCATCGTGTTCGTGCATAGCACGATGAGCCCTGCGCCCGCAGCCTCCAGGCCTCGCGCATGGGCAGCGAGGAGCGCTCCCGCCGCTTCCCAGTCGCCGGAAGCCTGCATCGCCTCGATCTCGGCGAAGTCGAGCGAGTCGAGCAGGATCGGCGCCGAGTGGAATCCGCCCAGCTCCTGCCGAACCTTCTCGTTGGCCAGCCGATACCAGTCCAACGACGACTCCCAGCTCATTCCGCCGAGCACGCCAATCATCCGCATGCGACCACGCTACCGCCGGGCTTTGTCCGCGTCTTTAGGATCGGATGGTGAGTGATGCCGAAACCCAGATCCCGAAGCCGGGGGCCGTCTACTACTTCGGGCGCGCGGTGCTGCGCCCCCTCTTCGCGGTGGTCTACGGCGCACGCACCAGCGGCCGAGAGAATCTACCCGCAACGGGACCTGTCCTCCTCGTCTCCAATCACCTCTCGGGTTGGGACACCGTGCTGATCCCGACAGCGGCCTCACGACCCGTCCAGTTCCTGACGAAATCGAGCCTCTTCACACGGCCGGGCGTCCTCGGTCGGTTCCTCGGCTGGTTCTTCACCTCCATCGGCGGGGTACCTGTGCTCCGCACCGCGGGGCAGGCGGCGCAGGCGGCACTGGAATCCGGGGCGCGGATTCTGCGTGCCGGCAGCGCCTTCGCCGTGTTCCCTGAGGGCACACGGTCCCGCGATGGCCGGCTCTACAAGGGCCGCAGCGGCGCAGGATGGATGGCGCTCGAAACCGGAGCCGCTGTGGTTCCTGTCGGGGTGATCGGCACCGCCGAGATGACCCCGTTCGGCATGCTCCGCGGGCGCACGCGGCCCGAGGTGCGGTTCGGAAGGCCGCTCGATCTCAGCGATCTCACCGGCCTGCCCCAAGGTGCCGCTCGTCGTATCGCGACGGAACGGATGATGGACGCGATCGCCGCGCTCTCCGGCCAGGAGCGCGCCGATGTCGTGAACGGCTCCAGCCAGGACGCCGGCGCATAGGCCTTGCCGACACGGATCACGAGGAGCCGTCCTCACCCGCTGCCGGCGCATTCGCTGACCGCCGCCAAACTCCTGCTCGCCCTGCCGCACGTCGCTTCGCCGAATGTGGGTAGGCTGGTGATGCGCATGCCGTGTGATGTCTACAACACTCCCCGTGCGCCGATCCGCCCCCTTTGGCATGATCTGCCAGTACGACGAAAGGTCGCCCGGTGACTGTTCACGACCAGGATCCCTACAGCCAAGAACCTCTCGACAGCGATCCCGAAGAGACCGCGGAGTGGCAGGAATCCCTCACCGATCTCGTTGATGCCAAGGGTCCGCAGCGCGGCCGGGAGATCATGCTCAGCATGCTCTCCACCTCGCGCGAGCTGCACCTCGGCGTGCCGATGGTTCCGACCACGGACTACATCAACACGATCGCCCCCGTCAACGAGCCCGAGTTCCCGGGCGACGAGGAGCTGGAGCGCCGCTACCGCTCCTGGATCCGCTGGAACGCCGCCATCATGGTGCACCGCGCTCAGCGCCCCGGCATCGGCGTCGGCGGCCACATCTCCACGTACGCGGGAGCGGCGACGCTCTACGAAGTGGGCTTCAACCACTTCTTCCGCGGCCACGGCCACCCGGGCGGTGGCGACCAGATCTTCATCCAGGGCCACGCTTCCCCCGGCATCTACGCCCGCTCGTTCCTCGAGGGTCGCCTCTCCGAGGCGCAGCTCGACGGCTTCCGCCAGGAGAAGTCGGCGGGCGCCAACGGTCTGCCCTCGTACCCGCACCCGCGTCTCATGCCGGAGTACTGGCAGTTCCCGACGGTCTCGATGGGCCTCGGCCCGATCAACGCCATCTACCAGGCGATGACCAACAAGTACCTCACCAACCGCGGCATCAAAGACGCCAGCGACTCGCACGTGTGGGCCTTCCTGGGCGACGGCGAGATGGACGAGGTCGAATCGCGTGGTCAGCTGCAGGTTGCCGCCAACGAGGGCCTGGACAACCTCACCTTCGTGATCAACGCCAACCTCCAGCGCCTCGACGGCCCGGTGCGCGGCAACGGCAAGATCGTGCAGGAGCTGGAGAGCTTCTTCCGCGGCGCCGGCTGGAACGTCATCAAGGTGGTCTGGGGTCGCGAATGGGACGATCTGCTCGCCCGCGACAAGGACGGCGCGCTCGTCAACCTGATGAACGTCACCCCCGACGGTGACTACCAGACCTACAAGGCCGAGTCCGGCGCGTTCATCCGCGAGAACTTCTTCGGTCGCGACCCGCGCACGCTCAAGATGGTCGAGGACTACAGCGACGACCAGATCTGGCGCCTGCGCCGCGGTGGTCACGACTACCGCAAGGTGTACGCCGCCTACAAGGCCGCGATGGAGCACAAGGGTCAGCCCACCGTCATCATCGCGAAGACGGTCAAGGGCTACGGTCTGGGCCCGCACTTCGAGGGTCGCAACGCCACGCACCAGATGAAGAAGATGACGCTGGACGACCTGAAGCTGTTCCGCGACACCATGCACATTCCGGTGTCCGATGCACAGCTCGAGGCCAACCCGTACCTGCCCCCGTATTACAACCCGGGCGAGCAGGACGAGACCACGCAGTACATGCTGGAGCGTCGTCGTTCCCTCGGCGGATTCCTCCCGGAGCGTCGCACCACCCACGTTGGTCTGGAACTCCCGGGAGATGACGCCTACAAGCTCGTCAAGAAGGGCTCCGGCACGCAGGAGATCGCCACCACGATGGCGTTCGCTCGACTGCTGAAGGACCTGCTGCGCGACAAGAACATCGGACACCGCATCGTCCCCGTCATCCCCGACGAGGCGCGCACGTTCGGTATGGACGCGTACTTCCCCACCGCCAAGATCTACAACCCGCACGGCCAGAACTACGTCTCGGTCGACCGCGAGCTGCTGCTGGCGTACAAGGAGAGCCCGCAGGGCCAGATCGTGCACGTCGGCATCAACGAGGCCGGTGCCACCGCCGCGTTCACCACTACGGGAACGTCCTACGCCACGCACGGCGAACCGCTGATCCCGGTCTACATCTTCTACTCGATGTTCGGCCACCAGCGCACCGGCGACGCCTTCTGGGCAGCCGGCGACCAGATGGCGCGCGGTTTCGTGATCGGCGCCACCGCCGGTCGCACCACGCTCACCGGTGAGGGACTGCAGCACGCCGACGGACACTCGCCGCTGCTCGCCTCCACCAACCCGGCCACCATCGCCTACGACCCGGCCTACGGATACGAGCTGGCGCACATCGTGCAGGCGGGCCTGGACCGCATGTACGGCGGAAGCCACCCGGACCCCGACGTGATGTACTACATCACCGTCTACAACGAGCCGATCGTCCAGCCGTCCGAGCCCGAGGGGGTCGACGTGGACGGCATCCTCCGCGGTATGCACCGCATCTCCGCGGCCACCGGCTCCGGACCCCGCGCGCAGGTGCTCGCCTCCGGCGTGGGTGTGCCGTGGGCGCTGGAGGCACAGCAGCTGCTGGCCGACGACTGGGGCGTGTCCGCAGACGTCTGGTCGGTCACCTCCTGGGGCGAGCTGCGCAAGGACGGCCTGGCGGCGGACGAGCACAACTTCCTCCACCCCGAGGAAGAGCCGCTGGTGCCGTACGTCACGCGTCGTCTGAACGAGGTCGATGGCCCCGTCACCGCAGTGAGCGACTACATGCACGCGGTGCAGGACCAGATCCGTCAGTGGGTTCCGCAGCGCTTCGCGTCGCTCGGCGCCGACGGCTTCGGGTTCTCGGACACCCGCGCGGCAGCGCGTCGCTTCTTCAAGATCGACGGCCCGTCGATCGTGGTGCGCACGCTCCTGTCGCTGGCTGAGGACGGCAAGATCGACCGCTCGGTCGTGAAGGCCGCCATCGACAAGTACGACCTGTTCAACGTCAACGCCGGGACCAGCGGAAACGCGGGCGGCGAGAGCTGACAGCGGTGGCGAACGCGCCGGCCGGGGACATCCCCCAGGACAAGGCCGAGACTCTCGCATGGTTGCGGAAGATCTCGGGTGACCTGGCGACGGTGACCACGAAGCGTCTCGAAGAGAGGCTTCCGTGGTACGCCGAGATGCCCCCGGCGCGGCGCTCGTCCGTCGGTCTGGTCGCCCAGGCCGGCATCACCTCCTTCATCCAGTGGTACGAGGACCCCACCTCCACCCCCTGGATCGCCGCCGACATCTTCGCCGCTGCGCCGCGCGAGCTGCTGCGCAGCGTCAGCCTGCAGCAGACCCTGCAGCTCATCCGCGTCACCGTCGAGGTGACCGAGGAGCGCGTGGCCGGGCGCGGCGGTCACGTCCATGAGGCGATCCTCGAGTACTCCCGCGATGTCGCCTTCACGGCGGCGGACGTCTACGCGCGGGCCGCCGAGGCACGCGGACTGTGGGATGCGCGTCTGGAAGCCCTCGTCGTCGACTCCATCCTCACGGGAGAGACCGACGACGAGCTGCCCAGCCGCATCGCCGCACTGGGGTGGCATGGACATGGCGAGGTGAGCGTGCTCGTGGGCACGACTCCCCCGATGTTCGATATCGATCAGGTGCGCCGGACCGCCCGCAAGCTGGGCGTCGACGTGCTGGTGGGCGTCCAGGGTGCACGACTGGTGCTGGTGATCGGTCGTGCGCAGGATCCCGCCGCCGACGCGGAGCCCGCCGAAGGGCAGCCCTTCCTCGACATCGCTCTGGTCTTGGAGCCCTGTTTCGGTGCCGGTCACCTCGTCCTGGGACCCACGGTGCCCGCACTCGTCGACGCCAGCCTGTCGGCACGGGCAGCTCTCGCCGGCTTCGCCGTCGCAAGCGGTTGGCGTCATGCACCGCGCCCGGTCGAGGCCGACGACCTTCTTCCCGAACGAGCACTGGCCGGAGACCCTCTCGCACGCACCACGCTGGTCGAGCGCATCTACCGTCCCCTCCTCGCGCACTCCGCCGACCTCGTCGCCACGCTCTGGAGCTACCTGGATAACGGTCGCTCGCTGGAGGCCACCGCTCGCGAGCTCTTCGTGCACCCCAACACGGTCCGCTACCGACTCAAGCGCGTGAGCGAGATCATCGGGTGGGATGCGACCGGACCCCGCGAAGCGCTGATCCTGCAGACCGCGCTCATCCTCGGCTCGATCGGTGCCGCGGAGGGCGTCCGGCGGCGTCCGACACGCCGCAACGGCCAAATCCTGTCGACCTCGCACAAACAGTGATCGATTTCTTGTGAGGAGTATGCCAGCGCCTGGCCCGATTCCTTGGCAAACTGAATCAGTGATCGTCCTCGCATGCCCTGGTCAGGGCTCACAGACTCCCGGATTCCTCACCCCCTGGCTTGAGCTGGCGGGTGCTCGTGAGCGCCTGGAGGCCTACTCCGACGCGGCGCAGGTCGACCTGATCGAGCACGGCACGCAGTCCGATGCCGACACCATCCGCGACACCGCCATCGCGCAGCCGCTGATCGTGGCGGCCAGCCTTCTGGCGTTCCACGCACTGGGTGAGGCCGCAAGCCGGGCCGCCGGTGTGGCGGGGCACTCCGTGGGCGAGGTCGCAGCGCTGGCTGTCACCGGCATCGTCTCGGACACGCGCGCGATGCATCTCGTCGGCGAGCGCGGCCGCGCGATGGCAACAGCTGCCGCGGAGGCTGCCACTGGAATGGCGGCCGTGGTCGGCGGCGTCGAGGACGACGTCCTCGATGCGATCACCGGCGCGGGTCTTGAGCCCGCCAACTTCAACGGCGGAGGGCAGATCGTCGCCGCCGGTGCCGTCGAGGGCATCACAGCGCTCGGTGAGAACGCCCCGCGCGGAGCCCGGGTGATCCCACTGCAGGTGGCCGGTGCCTTCCACACCCGCTACATGGCCTCCGCTCGCACCGCCCTGCAGAACGCCGTGGAGACGGCCTCGGCAGACGGCGTACAGGCTCCCGATCGCACGCTGTGGACGAACAGCGACGGCACCACCGTCTCCGACGGTGCGCGGGCCCTCGAGCTGATCGTCCACCAGGTCACCTCCCCCGTGCGCTGGGACCTCTGCATGACATCCTTCGCTGACGCCGGAATCACCGGCATGATCGAACTGGCTCCGGCCGGAGCACTCGTCGGCCTCGCCAAGCGCGGCCTGCGGGGCGTGCCGACGGTGGCGGTCAAAACCCCGGACGACCTGGAAGCGGCCGTCGCGATGCTGAACGGAGACAACGCATGAGCGTCACGCTGACCCAGGGGCAGGGCCCCGCCTTCACCCGCATCTATTCCTACGGTGCGGCCCGTGGCGAGAACGCCGTGACCAACGACGAGATCATCGAGCCGATCAACTCCTCGGACGAGTGGATCCGCCAGCGCACCGGTGTCGTCACGCGCGTGCGCGCGGTTCCCACGACGAGTGCCACCGACCTTGCCACCGCGGCCGCTACCGAGGCGATCGCGAAGAGTGGCATCGACCCGGCGGAGATCGACCTCGTCATCTGCGCCACGATCAGCAACGTGCAGCAGACCCCGTCGATGTCCGCTGTCGTGGCCGACCGTGTCGGCGCGAATCCTGCCGCCGCGTACGACAGCAACGCCGCCTGCGCCGGATTCACCTATGGCGTCGCACAGGCCGACGCGCTGATTCGCGCCGGCGCAGCCAAGTACGCCGTCGTGATCGGCGCCGAGAAGCTGTCCGACGTGATCGATCCCACCGACCGGACCATCTCGTTCCTGCTCGGCGACGGTGCGGGTGCCGTGGTCATCGGTCCGAGCGACACCCCCGGCATCTCCGCCACCGTGTGGGGTTCGGACGGCTCCCGGGCCGACACCGTCGGCATGGACCACACTCTGGTGGAGTTCCGCGACGGTGAGGCGAAGTGGCCGACGCTGCGTCAGGAAGGCCCCAGCGTCTTCCGGTGGGCCGTCTGGGACATGGCCAAGGTCGCCAAGCAGGCCCTGGAGGTCGCCGGCGTGCAGGCGTCCGACCTCGCCGCTTTCGTCCCCCACCAGGCCAACATGCGCATCATTGACGAGTTCGCCAAGCAGCTCGGCCTGCCGGAGAGCGTCGCGATCGCCCGCGACATCGAGACGACCGGCAATACCTCGGCTGCCTCCGTGCCGCTGGCCACACATCGCCTGCTCGAGGAGCACCCGGAGCTCAGCGGCGGACTCGCGCTGCAGATCGGCTTCGGGGCCGGACTCGTGTACGGCGCGCAGGTCGTCGTCCTCCCCTGACGCCTCCCCCATAAACTGTTTCCCGCCCATCCAACAACAAGGAGAAATCATGGCATTCACGAAGGACGAGGTCCTCGCTGGCCTTGCCGAGCTCGTCACCGACGAGACCGGCATCTCGGCCGACGAGGTCGCGCTGGACAAGTCGTTCACCGATGACCTCGACATCGACTCGATCTCCATGATGACGATCGTCGTCAACGCCGAGGAGAAGTTCGGCGTCAAGATCCCGGACGACGAGGTCAAGAACCTGAAGACCGTCGGCAACGCCGTGGACTTCATCGTCGCAGGCCAGGAGTAACTCCTTCGGCGTGCCGCAGCAACGAGCTGCGGCACGCCGCCCCTTGATACGTCCCTCGCGGACTCAGGTCCCACCAGGACCGCCCATGCTTTTCGCACACACCCAGGAGAGTGCATGTCCAAGCGCA
The DNA here is from genome assembly GCF_044987425.1 of Microbacterium sp. ZW T5_56. NCBI lineage: Bacteria > Bacillati > Actinomycetota > Actinomycetes > Micrococcales > Microbacteriaceae > Microbacterium > Microbacterium sp. ZW T5_56. The sequence goes on from NZ_JBJDRI010000016.1 coordinate 41,167, forward strand.
TCGTCGTCACCGGAATCGGTGCCATCTCCGCGCTCGGCGCGACCGCCGAGGAGAACTGGAAGAACCTTCTCGCCGGAGTGTCCGGCGCCCGCACACTCGAGCACGAGTGGGTGGAGAAGTACGAGCTTCCCGTGACTTTCGCGGCAGAGGCCGTCATCCGTCCCGAAGACGTGCTGCCACGTCACGAGGCCAAGCGCTTGGACCCGTCCTCCGCCTACGCCCTCATCGCAGCCCGTGAGGCCTGGGCAGACGCCGGCTCCCCCGAGGTTGCTCCGGAGCGTCTCGGTGTGGACTTCGCCACCGGCATCGGCGGCCTCTGGACGCTGCTGGACGCGTGGGACACGCTGCGCGAGAAGGGACCCCGCCGCGTTCTGCCGCTGACGGTGCCGATGCTCATGCCGAACGCCGCGGCCGGAAACCTGTCGCTGCAGTTCCAGGCTCGCGCCTACGCCCGCACCGTGGTGAGCGCGTGTGCTTCCAGCACCGAGTCGGTCTTCAACGCCTTCGAGCACCTGCAGGAAGGCTTGGCCGACGTGGTCATCGCCGGTGGCGCCGAGTCCGCGATCCACCCGATCACGGTCGCGTCGTTCTCGTCGGCGCAGGCGCTCTCACGCCGCAACGACGATCCCGCGCACGCCTCGCGTCCGGGCGCCATCGACCGTGACGGCTTCGTCATGGGCGAAGGCGCAGCGGTTCTCATCATGGAGACCGAGGAGCACGCGAAGGCTCGCGGCGCGAAGATCTACGGCTACGTCGTCGGCGGCGGAGTCACCGCGGATTCGTACCACATCACCGGCAATGACCCCGAGGGCGCGGGCGCGGCCCGCGCCGTCGAGCAGGCGCTGGCGATGGCCGGTGCCAGCGCCGACGAGGTCACCCACATCAACGCGCACGCCACCTCCACTCCGGTGGGAGATCCGAACGAATACGTCGCCCTGAAGCGCGTCTTCGGCGACCGCATTGACGAGATCCCCGTCTCGGCCACGAAGGCAGCCACCGGACACCTGCTCGGTGGCACGGGTGCCCTGGAAGCGATCTTCACGATCCTCGCGCTGCGCGATCGCGTGGCACCCCCGACCATCAACATGACCGAGCCCGACCCCGCCGTGCCGTTCCGTCTGTCCGGCGAGCCGCAGCCGCTGGGTGATGGTCCGCAGCTGGCGATCAGCAACTCGTTCGGCTTCGGCGGTCACAACGCCGTCGTCGCGTTCCGCAACGTCTGATCGATGTGACGAAGCCCCGCCGGCGAGCCGGCGGGGCTTCTGTCGTACTGGGCGAAGGATTCGTTTTCACAGGCTCCGGGAGCGGATCACCGGTTCCCGTTACTCGCGCCTCCTTCGCACATCCTGTTGGTGTCGGCCGTTCACCGATCGTCTCAGCGAGCGGCCGGCACCGGGTTCTTCTCCGACCCGCGCCTATCCGACCTTGTGCAGCCAGATGACCGGGGACTCATCGCTCGCGGTGCGGAACGGTTCCAGTTCGCCATCCCAGGCACTGCCGAGGGCGACGTCGAGTTCTCGTTGCAGCTCGAAGGCATCACCCGCGGCGATCTCCATCGCGTAGCGAATGCGGTCTTCGCCAAGCACCACGTTGCCCGCGGTGTCGGTCTGTGCGAAGTGGATGCCGAGATCGGGCGTGTGCATCCAACGTCCGCCGTCGCTGCGCGGTGTCGGGTCTTCGGACACCTCGAAGCGGAGATGCTCCCACCCGCGGATCGCGGTGGCGAGAGCGGCACCGCTGCCTGCGGGACCCTCCCAGTAAAACTCGGCACGACGGGCACCGGTCAGCACCGGCTGATCGCTCCAGTCGAAGTTGACGGCGCGCCCAAGGGCACGGCCGACCGCCCACTCCAGGTGTGGGCACAACGCGCGTGGCGCCGAGTGAATGTAGATCACTCCGCGCGCCTGTGGTGTAGCCACGATCTCTCTCCGTTTCGTCAGGTGCGTCTTCCCCTACGACCTGATCCGAGCGATCTGCTACGAGCTGTTCTTTTCCAAAATCATCTCAGTTCGATCACGAAATGACAAGCGTGTGATTTCGTCATCAGCGACGACGCGGCTTGTCTTCGCCGCCGGCAGGTGCATCCCGCGAAACATCGACCAGATCCAGCCCGCGATGGGAGGTCCAGACGAGCTCCTTACCCTCGGCTGCATGGTGCGAGGCGCGCACGGCGCGGTTGTCTGCCCAGCCGTTCAGCCGATGCCCGGCATGACCGCGGACGTGCTGGAACTCCACGTCATCGAGGCCCGCGGCTTTGCGCTCCGCACGCGCCTGCATCAGCGCCTTGAGGATGTCGACGTTCTTGGTCGGCTGCTTGGAGGAGGTCTTCCAGCCGCGCCGCTCGTGTCCGTCCATCCACTTCGTGTAGGTGTCGATGGCGTACATCGAATCAGCCTCGATCACGAGGTGCTGCACGTGCTGGTGATCGCGAATCGCGTAGAGCACGGCGAGCAGTTCACCGATGTTGTTCGTTCCGGAGGGGATCGATCCCGCAGACCAGTGCCCGTCCTCGCCGACCCAGGCCCACCCGGCAGGTCCGGGGTTTCCCTTACAGGCTCCGTCAGTGGCCACGGTGTACCGGTCGATCTTGCTCAACAACGCTCATCCCTCCGGCATGCGAGAACAGCACATGCTTTCCCATCCTCGCACCCTGGGGCCGCAGCTCAGGCCCGATGCGGTTCGGCGCCCTCACCGCCCGCGTGCCCGACGGTCCTCGTCAGCTGCGCGTCAGTCGCTCGTAGAGGGTGACGACACAGGCACTGCCCAGGCCGAGGTTGTGCTGCAGCGCCAGTTTCGCACCGTCGACCTGACGTGCTCCCGCCGTGCCGCGCAACTGCCACACCAGCTCCGCGCACTGCGCGAGACCCGTCGCTCCCAGCGGGTGCCCCTTGGAGAGCAGCCCGCCCGACGGGTTGGTCACGACCCGCCCGCCGTAGGTGTTCTGACCGTCAGACACGAATCGGTCGCTCGTCCCCTCCGCCGTGAGCCGCAGCGCCTCGTAGCTGATGACCTCGTTCGCGGTGAAGCAGTCGTGGAGTTCGACGACGGGGATGTCGAGCGGATCGATTCCGGCGGCGTCGTACACCGCGTCGGCGGCTCGCCGGGCGATGCCGCCGCCGACCAGCTCGATGGCGTCGCCGGAGAACGTGGCCGCCGTGTCGCTCGTCATCGCCTGCGCCCGGATCACGATGGAGTCATCCAGTCCGCGTGAGCGCGCGAACTCCGGCGTACACAAGATCGCCGCCGCCGCACCGCAGGTGGGCGGGCAGCACTGCAGACGTGTCAACGGCCCGTACACGTGAGGGGACGCCAGCACCTCCTCGACGGTGAGCGGGTCGCGGAACACCGCGAAGGGGTTGGCTCCGGCGTGGCGCCGCGCTTTGACAGCCACCTCCGCGAACAGCCGTACGTCCACGTCGTAGCGGTCCAGGTACGCCTGTCCGGCATCGCCGAAGTAGCGCGCTGCGGGTGGCGCGTCCGACAGCGGCCGGTGCGCGTCGCGTGATGCCGCGAACCGCCACAGCGACTCGGGGCGATCCGCATAGACGCTGCCGATCGCGCCCGGCACCATCTGCTCGAAGCCGACCACCAGCACGCACTGCGCGGAGCCGGATTCGATCGCCTGCCGCCCGAGCCAGAGCGCCGTGGACCCGCTGGCGCAGTAGTTGTTGGTGTTGATCACCGGGATACCGGTCGGCGCGACACCGTAGAGGGCCGTCTGCCCGGCCGCCGAGTCCGCATAGACATAGCCCGCGTACGCCTGATCCAGGTCTGTGACGTCGAGCCCGGCATCGCCCAGAGCCGCCCGAATCGCCTGCTCCCCCAGCTTGTCGTACGTCTCGCTCAGCCGCGGGGTGCGAAACGGAACCAGCCCCACTCCGGCGACGACGGTCGTCACGATGCGTCCGCCAGCCGTCGACGCAGCGCCGGCTTGTCGATCTTGCCGACCGGGTTCTTGGGCAGCTCCGGCAGCAGCAGCACGCGCTGCGGGCGTTTGAACGCCGCCAGGGTCTCAGCCATGCGCTCGGCGAGATCTGCCGGCGACACCACGGCGCCGTCGCGAACCGCGACGTACGCCACCGGCACCTCGCCCAGCACGGGGTCGGGAGCACCGATGACGGCGGCCTCGACGACGTCGGGGTGCGCGTAAAGCGCGTTCTCGATCTCCTGGGGATAGATGTTCTCCCCGCCGCGAATGATCATGTCCTTGATGCGGTCGACGATCTGCAGGTAGCCATCGGCGTCAAATCGACCGATGTCGCCGGTGTGCAGCCAGCCATCGACGATCGTCCGCGCGGTCTCCTCCGGCCTGCCGAGGTAGCCGGTCATGACGACCGGCCCGGCGATGACGATCTCGCCGACCCCGCCGGGCGGCAACAGCTCACCCTGCTCATCCATGATCGCAACCCGCTGATCCGGCAGCGGCAGCCCCACCGTGCCGGGCTTACGGACACCTCGCAGCGGGTTGATCGTGGACGCGGTTGTCGTCTCGGACAGGCCGTAGCCCTCGACGATCGTGACGCCGAAACGCTGCTCGAACCTCGTGATCGCCTCGGCAGGCATCGGTGCCGCACCGCAGACCGCGAATCGGAGGGAGGAGGTGTCGGGCTGAACGGAGTCGTCCAGCGAGGACAGCAGCGCGTAGATGGCGGGGACAGCCGAGAAGTAAGTGGGGCGCAGCCGCTCCACGTCCGCGAAGAAGCGATCCCGGGCGAAGCGGCCGGTGATCGAGACCTGGCCTCCGGCGCGCAAGGGTGACAGCGTGCCCAGCACGATGCCGTTGGCGTGAAACAGCGGGAGTACGAGAAGACTGTGGTCATCGGCGCCAAGCTCGAACCAGGAGATGAACGACGATGTCATCGCGTCGAGATTCCGATGCGAGAGCATGACGCCCTTCGGCGTGCCCGTGGTGCCGCTCGTGTAGATGAGGAGCGCGAGCTGCTCGTCGCCGAGGTCGCGCGGATCCGAGGCATCGTCGGCGTCGCCATCAAGGTCATCGAGGCCGATCTGGTCCAGGTCCAGCCCCAGGTCCGTATCGGACACGATGACTCGCGCGCCAGAATCCGCCACCTGGTGACGGACCTCCGTGACGCCCAGCACAGGGTTGATCGGCGTCACCGCGGCGCCGACGCGCCATGCCGCGAAGAGAGCGACGATCAGTTCGACCCGGTTCGGGAGCAGGATGGCGACCACGTCGCCGCGGCTGACGCCGCGTGCCGCGAGAGCCCCTGCGGCGCGACGAACACGGTCCAGGAGGACACGGTTGCTGAGTTCGCTCGCGTCATCACGGATGGCCGGGGCCTCCGGCGCGGTCGCCGCGCGCTCGTCGGGGAGAGTGGAGAGATGCATAGGAACCTTCGCGATGCGGGCGCGCTCGACGCCGAGAGGAGACCGCGGTGCCGCCTCCGATGGGGCGGCACCGCGGAGATCAGGAACGGGTGATGACGGGAGCGGCCACGAGCCCGAACGCGCGCAGCTGTCCGAGGAGTTCCTCGTGACCGAAGGCCTGGCACGCGGACGCGAAGCCCACGCGACGCGGTGTCTCCTGGATCAGCGAGAACGCCGCGAAGGCCTGCAGCAGTCCGGTCTGCTTGTAGTTGCTGTTTCCATGGATCACCACGTGCGAGCGACGGAGCGGACCCGACGCGTGAACGGAGTCCACTGACCGGTTGAGGCGCGGGTTCTCGCGCGGCGGCATATCGGCCTGCAGCGATGCGGCGATGTCGCCGAGCGCCTTCTCCTGGGCCGCCGGTTCAAGGGGACGAATCTGATCCTCGAACATCTGGACCGTCTGACCGACGCCTTCCATCACGGCCCGATTCAGCACGCCACCGATCGCGCGGACGTTGCCGACCCGTGGGTCGTTCTCGAACCAGATCGGGTGGGACATGCCGCCCCACGGCACCGCGATGGCCATCTCGTGGTAGCCGGGGACGGTCACGTCATAGCGCGAGGTGTGATCCCATTCGACGAGCTCGTTCTGCTCCAGGTAGTACCAGTTGGCCTTCAGGATCGTGAAGATCGTCTGCGTCGACGCGAACGTCGGCAGGCCCTTCCAGAGGACGAGGATGTCCAGCGTGTCGTAGCCGCCGCCCTCGAGGGCGATGTTCGCGGCGATCTCGCTCACCGTGTACATGTGCGCAATGCCGGGCGAAAGGAGAAGCCCGGCTTCGGCGAAAGCGGAGCCCCAGGTCTCGCGGGCGTGGAGCACCCAGTCCTGCTCCCCCGTCGTATCCGTGTAATGGGCACCGATCTTCAGCGCCGCTTCCACGACCTCGGGACCGAACTTGATGAACGGCCCTGCGGTGTTGCAGATGACTTTCGCGCCATCGAAGGCCGCCGCGAGCGCCTCGGCATCGTTCTCTACGCCGATCACCTCGTAGTCGGCGGTTTCGATCCCGGGAATCTTGTCGACCACGGCCTGGACGCGCTCCGCGTCCCGTCCTGCTGCGACGAACGGAACGCCGAGCTCTCGCAGGTACTCGCAGATCAGGCGGCCGGTGTATCCACTGACGCCGTAGACGACGACGGGCTTGGTTGTGCTCATCGCTGGTCCCTCACATTCCCATAGCGCCGTCGACGGACAGCGTGACGCCGTTGACGAAGGCCGATTCTTCAGACAGGAGGAAGACGACACCACGAGCGATGTCGTCCTCCGTCGCCAGCCGACCCGACGGCGTCAGCGCCACCACGGCGCCGACAGCAGCATCGACGGAGGGGAACAGACCGAGCCTCTCCATGTCCACGGCCAGCTGGCCGCCCATGGCGTTGGGCACGAGACCCGGGCACACGGTGTTCACGCGCACCCCGTAGCCCAGACGCCCCGATTCGGCGGCGGCGACCTTGGTCAGCCGCTCCACCGCCGACTTGGACGCGGAGTATGCCGCGATTCCGGGGAAGGCGATCGTCGCCGCGACCGAGGCGATGTTGACCACCGCTCCACCGCCACCCGCCTCACCCTCGGGTCGCATCGCACGGAAGGCGTGCTTGATGCCCAGCGCGGTGCCGAGCACGTTCACGTCGAGGATCCGCCGCATCGACGCCGGGTCCAGGTCGACGAACAGGTCGGAGATCTCGATGCCGGCATTGTTGACCAGCCCGGTGAGACCACCGAGCCCCTCCAGCGCGGCGGGCAGCGCACGGGCCCAGGATTCGTCATCCGTGACGTCCAGGGGCACGAAGACCGCGGTGCCACCGCCTTCCGACAGCTCGGCGGCTGCCGCCACTCCTGCCGACTCATCGATGTCCGCGATGGCGACCGCTCCTCCGCGGGCGACGATCTCGCGGGCCGTTCTCAGTCCGATGCCGTTCGCTGCGCCCGTGATGAGCGTTCGAGTGCCGGCCATATCAGAGGTCATGGATGCTCCAGTTCTTTCGACGGTGAAAGTGGTCCGATCAGTACACCGCACAATTGGACAGGTGACAAGGAAAACTTGGACACTCGTTCAAATCGATCGATCTCACCCGCAGAATGCGCGTATCATCGAGGAATTCGGGAGGGGCGAGTTATGAGCACCGCGGTACAGCGCGCCGAACAGGCGGGCACGAACAAGTTCGAGCAGCGCCGTCAGCAGCTGGCGGCAGCAGCCCTCGACGCCATCGCCGAGCGGGGATTCGCGCGCACCGGCCTTCGGGACATCTCGGCACGCACGAACCTCTCCACCGGCATCCTGCATTACTACTTCACCGACAAAGACGACCTCATCGCGCAGGCCATCTGGCAGTACAAGTCGGAGTGCGCCCGTCGGTACGACTCCATCGTCGCCACCGCCGCCACGGCGCAGGAGCTTTCCGAACGGTTCGGCGAGGAGATGTCACACACGCTGCAAGATGAGGCGGACATGCACCGGCTCTGGTACGACCTGCGAAACCAGGCGCTCTTCGACGACGGATTCCGAGACACCATCGTGGCGATCGATGACCTGCTCGCAGACATGGTCTGGGCGGTCGTGCTTCGCCACGCCGAGCTGCGCAGCGTAGCCCCGGCTGTGGATCGTGGAACAGCGTACGCACTGTTCGACGGCGTCTTCCTCAACGCGCTCATCGCGTTCATGCGCGGCGATATGCAGGTGCTGAATGACCTGCGGATCCGGGTCGCGGCACTCCTCTCCACGAGCGCTCCTCTGTCCCAGTGATTCGAGGCGATATCGTCGATCCATGAGCCTCGCAGAGCACGCCGACTTCGACAGCTGGCGGGAACAACTCATCCGACTGGGCGGGAGCATCCACCAGGACGAGGCTCCGCCGCTGGACGATGAGGCCGATGAGGATCAGCAGGCGGGCATCCAGCGCTACCTCGAGATGCTCGATGAGCTGGAGGAGAATGCGGGCGACCTCACGGGTCCGCAGGTCGAGGCCGTGCTGTTGTCGCTCCACGCGCTCGATGACTACGGCATCTACGAGACGGCCTACGGCGTCCTGTCGCAAGTGGATCCGGAGGTGCTCGGGAAGGCGACGGCTCACGTGCTGCCCGGATGGATCGCGGAGCGCGGCGATCACGACGCCATCGCCTCCGCGGCCTCGCGTGTGGCGTACTCGGAGGACGCGACACGCCATTTCCTCGGGACCGCGCAGTCGTGGAGCGACCCGCAGCGCAGCACGGTTCTGCCCGCGCTCTCCCGCTGGTTCCGCGAGGACGCCGCGTGGGAGCGCATCCACAGCGCGCTTGGCGGTACGGCGCAACCCGCTGCGGTAGACCCCATTCCCGCCGACTGGCCCGCGGACTGGATCACGGCCGCGGAGGCATTCCGCTCATCAGGAAGCGTCACAGGTGCCTGGCTGGACGAAGGCGACTTCGAGAGCAACTTCCCCCGCGTGCTCGCGCTGCTCGAACTCGAGCACGGCCAGCGCTGGCGGGAAGTCCCGGACCTCCTCAATCCCCTGTTCGTGCGTCGCAGGAACATGCTTCCTGCCTTTGGGGCCGCGTTGGCGGCACTGCCCGCGCCACGGCGCGAGCGCATTCTCGCCGCGATCGAGCGCGCGCGAGCGGATACGGCGAACGCGCTGCGGGAACTCATCACGCAGAGTGAGTGATCCGGACCGCGCGGCACACCGATCAGGATGGAGCGCGACGAGGCAGGCCCGTTGCACCTCTCACGAGCTGGGCGGTCACCACGTCGAACACCTCGATCGAATGCTCGGCCCGAGAAATCGCTACCGCCCCCTCGACGGCCGCGAGAAGCTGGGCTGCGAACGCCGTCGCCTCGGACTGATCCACACCGCCCGCCACCAGCAGGTCCGCCAGCAGCGTGCGCCAATCGCGAAACAGTTGCCCCGCTCGGTCGCGGAGCCGCCCCGGCCCCGCAGAAGCTGTGACAGCCAAGATCGAACATCCCACCGCGAAGTCGGTGTACACCAGGCCCTGCCGCCACGCGGCGGTGAACGCGCGGACGATCTCCTCGGCATCACTCCCCCGAAGCTCGGCGAGGTGTGCAAAGGTGCGTTCGGCGTGAACATTGAGGGCGAGCTCGATCAGTTCGTCCTTACCCCCCGGGAAGTGGTGATAGATCGAGCCCCGAGGTGCTCCAGAACGCGCAAGCACCGCACTGAATGATGTCGCCTGATACCCCTCCTCGGCGAGAAGCCGCACAGCCATGTCGACCATCGAAGCCTTGGCGGTTGCAGTCATCGGCTACGCGCCCTGGATGGCGGCGATCTGCGCACGCGCGGCCTGAACGAGCTCCTCGTTCGTGTGCGCATGTCCCCACAGCCCCCAACCGCCCTCGGCGGCCTCGGTCAGCATCACCCACGTGCGCTCGGCAAGTGTCGGATCCCCCGCAGCGTCGGCGACAGCCGCGGTGAGCTGCGCCGCGACAGCCAGCTGCTTCTCGCGGCTCAGCGCACCCGCGTTGGTCAGCACCTGGACTCGGACGTAGTCACTGGCACCGTCGACGTTCTGGATCCGTCCCGCGGGCAGCTCGTGGACGAATGCCGCGGTGTTGTTGCGGAACATCGGGATGTTCGGCACCTCCTCGACCGTCATCACGATCTCCGCGAGCCGCTGGGCGATCGCCCGCGGATCTGCAAACGTTCCCTCGGTCGCATACAGGTCAATCATCGGCATGAGCGTCTCCTTCATGAACTATGACGGTCATCATAGTTCGCAATATGACGGTCATCATATCCTTCGACGGTGGTGAGTCAACCCCCGAGCGCGACGCGACCCCGGGACCACACGGCGACGCTGATCACGGCGCTTCTCTCCTCGCGAGGATCTCCGCCATGAGAGAAGGCTCGCCAGTGAGGTACTCGATGCTCAGAAGCTGGAGCTTGTCGCGCAGAGCAAGACCATCGGCGCCATGCCAATCCGCAAGAAACGCCTGATATCCGCTCTTGTCGTCCAGTGCGAGTCGTATCGCCCGAACGTAGTAGTCCTGGGCGCGACGGGCGCGAACGGCGATCAGCATGTCCTCGATGTCGGCAAGACCCACACCCCGAGCGTTGAACAGCACCTGAGCGAAACCGCCCTGGCGCAGGTCTCGCTCCAACGCGGTGAGCCGGCTCTCCAGCTCCCCACCGGGTTCAGGATTCTCCATGGTCGTTTCTCCGTCAATCAGCTGAGGGTCAGCGGCCGTGGCGGGCGCGATAGACGGTCAGGGCCCGGCGAGCCGATCGCACGTGCAGCACGTCGGCGAGCTCCCCGACTTCGCCGTCACGCGCGACGCGAGTCGGTCCGTTCGGGAGCGCGATCTCCAGCTCCGGCGCGGACACCTCGTGATATTGCTTCACCCGGCCGAGCTGTCCGGTGAGGGTGGCGAGCAGCACGACGATCCGCGATCCACGCGTCGACACATCGAGGATCCGGAGGTCCAGCAGCCCATCCTGCAGATCGTCTCGTGTGCTCGGCGCGAAGCCCTGCGGCTGGTACTGGCCGTTGCCGAGGAACAGCAGGCTCGACTCCCGCGTCCGACCATCGACGGTGACGGCCACCGAACGGTTCTTCGCCATGACGCGCCATCCGGCCACCAACGCAGCCAGCGGCTTGCCGATTCGTTTCTCCAGCCGCTCGCGGATCCGTACGAAGTCGGTGTACCCGCCGACACTGGCGGTGTTGAGGAAGATCTCGTCGTTCACATACGCCACGTCGACCTTACCGACCGTGCCGCGCTGGATCGCCTGCACCGTGCGAACGGCGGAATGGGTTCCCACAGCCCGGGCGAAGTGGTTGAAGGTGCCGGCCGGGAACACCGCGAGCGGGACGTCATGATCGATCGCCGTCTGGGCTGCGGCGCGAACGGTTCCGTCACCACCGGCAACCGCGAGCACCTCCGCGTGCGAGGCCGCGGCATCCATCACGGCGGATACGTCGTCGTCCGGTCCGATCTCCACGATGCGCATGTCCGGTAACCGCTGCCGCAGGCTCTGGGTCAGCGCGGCGCCGCGCCCGCTGTGCGAGGCGGGGTTGACCACAAGGGTCACGCCGGCGCCGGAGGGGCGGGGCTCGACCTGGTCCAACTCCTGCGGCTGAGAGCGCGTGGGCGACGGCACCGGCGGCACCAGTCGACGTCCGATCGCGGCGACCGTGCCGCCGAGGAGGAACCCCGCAGCCACATCCGACGGATAGTGCGCTCCGGTCGCGGTACGAGAGAAGCCGACCAGACCCGCGAGCACCTGCAGCGGGAGGCCCAGGGCGGGGAGCTCGGTCGACACTCCCGCGGCGAACGCCGCCGCACTCGCGGAATGTCCGCTCGGGAACGACGACGACGTCGGCACCCGTCGGGAGAGCCGACCGAGGGGAATCAGCGAGCGCAATGGCCGTTCCCGATGATGCAGGCGCTTGGCGAGCTGGTTCGCAATCAGGCTCGTCGCGCCGAGAGTCACGACACCACGGAGGGCGGCACGACGGGTACGGCCGCGATTGACGACGTAGAGCCCACCGGCGATCGCGAACCAGAGGACGGAGTGATCGGCGGCGTTGGTGAGCTTGGGCATCCAGCGATCCAGCACCGGACTCGGAGTCGTCGCGACGGCGGAATACACCGCACGATCGAGCGCGCGAACCTGCGCTCGCGTCTCCCCTGCCGCTCGCCGGATCCTGCCGCCGGACTTCTTGCGCAGCATCAGCCACCTCCCCCATTCACGTTAGCGAACACCCACGGAACACTCTGCGAAATGCCAAGGCGGGGTGGCGTGGTCAGCCGTGACGCTATCCATCAGATCGTGCGCTTGGCGTGGACCCAGGGCTCTGCCTCGCGTTTCGCTCCCCAGCGGCCGAGCGCCGCGATGGCGTCGCTCAGCTCGCGGCCACGATCGGTCAACGCATACGCGCGCGTGTTGTGGCGAAGCGGGAGTCGCGAGAGGACGCCGGTCGCCTCGAGTTCCCGCAAGCGCGTGGCGAGCATGTTCGTCGGAACGCCCAGCTCACGCTGCAAGTCACCGTACCGCTGCGGCCCGTCCAGGAGTTGTTCGACAATGAGGAGCGCCCACCGTGCGCCGACGACCTCGAGCGCTGCGGCGAGGTCGCTCACGCGCTCGCGTCGGTGTCCGGCTTCATCCAGAACGGCGAATAGTGGTAGCCGTCCGGGTCGTCGAACTGGCGCTGGTACATGAACGGATAGTCGTCGATGTCGCCGACACAACCACCAGCGGCGGCCGCACGCTCGACGAGTTCATCGACAGCCTCGCGACTGTCGAGATCGAACGAGACGGTCACCTTCGAGGGCGTATCCGCGGTGCCGACAAGCTCCTCCACGCCGCCGACACTGGCGTACATCTCTCGACTGCCGAGCATGACGTACTGCTCCGGTGCGATCGCGAAGCAGGACACATTGTGGTCGGACATCTCCGTATTGAGAGTCCAGCCGAGGGCGGTGTAGAAGGCCGTCGCGCGCTCAACGCTCTCGACCGGGCAGGTGATAAAAAGGCTCATGGGAGAACACTTGCAAAATGCAAGCGGCTCGTCAATACCCCTCCATCACGATGCCTGCTTCGCGCGCGCGTGGTCCGCCAAACACCTCACCTGCGAGGCCGCTGAGCGTATGCGGCGGCGATACGGCGGCGATGCGGCGACCGATCTCCGCGGACAGAATCACGCCGGGGTGCGCGACCGCCGGATAGAGATCTCCCACACCGGGGAAGCCACCAACCAAGACCTTGTTCCGCGCCGGAATGGGCCAATCGGCGATCACGGCGCTCTCCAGGGCGCTCTGCTCGAAACCTGCCTCACCGAGCAGCCGGATCATCCCTGGCAGATGGGCGGCGCCCCAGAGTAGGGCAACGTCACCGTCCTCCTGCAGCGCAGCCTGAATCGCGTAGACGTTACGTGCGTCAAGCACGACGGCGTCGTTGAGGAGCCGAAACTTCAGAAGTTGAAGATATCGGAACGAAGCAAACACCGTCGCGCTTCCCAGGTCATGGTGCTTCCATCGGGGCGGGTAGCTGAGTGCATCTCGCTGATTCACGAACCCAATCGCATCGCACGTCAGACTCATCCCGCGTGACATCGCGGCGAAGAGCCGCATCTTTCGACGGGTGCGCCATGGCGCTGAAGCGGCGGAACTCACTCCCTCGAAGTGCACGACTGCCCCACCGGCCTCCAGGCGGTCCAGCAGCTGCTGGACATCGGGTGAGTCCATGCCTGCTGCGGGCCGGCGTGCATCACTCCGATCAAGGTGATCGTTCGTCCTGCACGACGCATGGTGACGGTGGGAGGTGCAGGCCATGTTCGGTGATTCTCTTGTGCCCGTTGTCGAGCGACGCACTGCCAGGGGCGCCGGTCTGCTTGAGAGATGGCGATGAAGGCGCGGCGGGGTTGGTCATGCGGCCCACATGCGCGGCGGCCGGCTACCGTGGCCGCAATGCTCGAGCTTTCTCCTTCGCCATTCGCGGGCCGTCCTCACTCACGTCCAGGATTGGGCGCCCTTGACGGGATGACCAGATCAGCTTCCGATCGTCGGCAGCATGGTGCAATGCTCGGACAGCGCACTCATCGGCCCAGCCGTTGAGCCGGTGTCCCCTGTGCCCGCGCACGTGGACGAAGGTGACGTCTTCGAGATCGGCTGCGCGGCGCGCCTGCCTGACGAGGAGTTCGCCGACGTTGTTCGTTCCTTCGAGCACGGACCCTGCGGCCCATTGGCCGTCTTCGCCCACCCATGCCCAGCCGGTCGGTCCGGGGTTCCTGCGGCATGCGCCGTCTGTGGCGACGGTGTATGTGTCGAGCTGGCTCATGCATGGCACATGCGCGGCCCGTCACCGAGGAGGTCAGAGGTTCTTGATGGCGTCCTGGATGACGCGTGCCGCATCGGCCGGCGCCACCTCGATGATGCACTGATGCCCAGCGCAGCCTCCCACTCTGCGTCCCCGTGGGGATTCGGGTCAACTGGATGCTGCTCACGTGCGTGAGGGGCCCGTGCTGCCCGAACACGCGCGCCGCTTCGCCGTTGAGCGCGCCAAATGATGCGAGTGCCCAGAGGTCGTAGATGTCGCGCGGCGCTGCCCGGTCGTGCCAGGCGGCGAGCTTCGCCGCGACCTGCGCTGCGGGTGTGAGCACGCGGAGCCGCGCCGGTGGGGCGTCACTGTAGCGCTGCTCGATGTCGATCACCTCGGACGGCCACGCCGGCTGCTCAACGCCACGCAGGAGCTGAATCTGCAGTCGGGAGCCGCCGACGGTGAGCACTGACGGCTCTGACCCCTTGGTCTCGCTGAGGGGCGGCTCGAACGTGGCGGTGCCGAGCGACCGGCCAAGTTCGCTTTCGATCGCGGACTCGATGTGCTCGGCCACAGAGCGCCGGTTGCCGAGGGCGATCAGGTCGATGTCGTCGGACAGCCTCAGATCGGGGAGTTGAGTGCGCGATAGCGCGGTGCCGCGGAAGAACACAACATCTTCAATGGCGATCGTAGAGATCGCCGCGAGTGTGTGGGAGATGGCGTGGTCTCGGAGGACCTGCTCGGGGCCGACGCCGAAGGCATCCTGGACGGCAACTTGCTCCGTCGCGTCGAGTACGCCACGCACCGGCCGGCGGAGCACACCTTCTGGCGGGCTGTTGGAGGTGCGGGCGAACTGCCCGGCGCGATCGCGGCGGTACTGTCGGGCTCGCTCAGCCATGCCGGCCCTCACGTTCCAAGGTGTCCAAGGCTGCGCGGAGCGTGGCATTGGCTCGAGTGTGCCTGCTCATGATCTTCCTCAGGTCCTTGGCCGTGACCACCGCGAGCAGATTCTTGATCGCGGCTGCAGCTTCGTCGGGCATGCCGCCCTGCATTGGCTTCATGGCCAGGTCAAACAGCGTCTGCGCCGGCGTGGCCACGAGCGCTGGACCAAGCTCGGTTCGCTCGAGCACCGCATCGATCCTGTCGAGGTTTCGCGGGATGAAGTGAACGGTCCCACCATGGTCGAGGTCCACGGGTCCTCGGCCTGCCTCGGGAACGGCGATAGTGGTGACGCCGATCGCGCGCGGAATCGCGGCCCAGTGGCGCGCGGCACCGATGCCCATCAGGATCGCATTGCGGTTGCCGAATCGCGCGGTGCCGGCGGCGAGGCCTGCGGCTTCTAGCGTGGGTTTCCACGTTCGTCCGTCGTGCCCATTGGGCGGCGCAGTGTAGATCCCCTTCGCGATGCGCGTGAGCGCGCCGTTGTCAGTCAAGCGGACGAGTGTCCGCCGCGGGTGCGTGAGAATGTGGTCGAGGTCCTGCGGGCGCAGCGTTCTCAGCGGGGCGCGCGCGACCGTCTGCAGAGCTTCGATGTCGTTGCCCATGCCACCACCTCCATCACTGAGCCTAGCGTGACACCCGCTGTCACGCCAGGCTCAGTGAACACATGCGCGGCTATCGCGCTGTCAGCAGCTCCACGCTCAGCGCGTGCTCCGCGGCGACCGCGCGCACCCGAGGCAGCGTCACGAGCTCATGCACGCCACCCTCATCGCTGGTGATGAGGACCGCACGGCGTTCGCCGCCGTCGGCGGCGTTCAGCTCGGCTACGGCCTCCAGCGTCGTGCCGGAGCCTGCGAATGGGTCGAGGATCACGGCATCAGGCCGACCGCCGGCAAGCGCGGTGAGGATGTCGAGGATGAGCGGGACAGGTTTCGGATACGGGAACTGGTGTCGGCCGATGAGCGCGGTGAGCCGAGCAGTCCCCTTCGCGGTGTGATGCTCCTTCCGGCTCCAGATCGTCGGGATCTCCGCCGAAACCGGTACAGCCGAACGCAGGACGAGGGCACCATTCGCGTCGGCGCCGAGCACCTCGATTTCTCCGGAGTCGATCCGCTTCGCAGCGCCGGCAGGGAGATACTTCACGCTGAACGGATTCGGGTTGCCGGGCATGTGCGTCGGGTCCACTTTCACGTGCCCTCGTCCGAGCGCGGCAACGAATGCCGCCCGCGAAAGACGCCAGGAGCACTCCTTGCCGTGACGAGTCACCGGCCACAGTGCGACGGTCTCCTCCCCACGAACGTCATCCTGTGTCAGAGGGATAGGTGTACGGGTCGAATTCCTCGCCGGCATCCAGGAGGTCCTGCAGCGACGCGCCCACATCGACCACTCGCCTTGTCGAGCGGTCGACGATGATCGGGTACACCTGGTTCGGCCACCGCCCCTTCGCCGCGGTCGACAGAGTGAGCCCCTCCCACGGCTGCCGCGCCTCAGACCCGGCCTGCACCCATGGCATCGGGTGAGGGGTGAACCCGTCGGGCAGGGCCAGCGGTCTTCGCACCCGGGGGCTGATCGTCGGTGGAGCGCAGGCCATCTCTGTCACGCCGGAGGGCTTGACGGTGCTCGACGTCAACGGCGGCTTCGAACCGCTGCCGTCTGGTCAGGCGCTCGTTGAATGGTGGCTCGCGAAGCTGCCGAAGGCGCAAGCGGCAATGCTCAGTGCGCTCCTTGAGGTGTATCCGGAACCTCTCAGTGTCGACGAGCTCGCGGCGCGCACCGGTTACGCCGCAGGGTCTGGATCGTTCGCCAACAACCGTTCGAGGCTCAACGTGGCCGAACTCATCCACGGAACCCGGGACGCGCTGTACGCCGCGGACACTCTCGGCATCGCCAGTCGTCAGCGGTAACAGGAATTGCCCGCGTGACGGGTGTGGCTACTGGGCTGCGCGCTCGCCCAGGATCTCATCCAGGACCTGGGCAGAACCTACTGTGAAGAACGCCTCTCCGAGGTAAGCCTGCTTGGTGGTGCTTGCGTGTGCGTGTCCGAGCAGCTCCTGCGCGTCGATGATGTTCCCGGAGGCGGCTGCGACCAGGGTGGCGGCGGTGCGGCGGAGCAGGTGCGGCGTGAGGTCCGTGGGCTTGAGGCCGGTGACGGCGAGAGCTTCGACGAGGCGCGGATGCTCGCGAAGCTTGATCAGGGCCTTCCTGACCTTCCGTGGATCCAGCGTGTTTCCTCGTCGACCGTGCAGGGCTGGGGACTGCGGCAGTCGGCTTGGGATGGTCTCTTGCGCCGAACGTGCTTCTTGGAGGGTTCGGCATCCGTACTGCGGGAGCTTGATGATTCGTGCCTGATCGCGGGCCTTCAGTTCGTCTTGCCTGATGAGGATGTAGTGCTCGTCCTCGATCATGGTCCCGGTGATGGCGATTGTCCCCGCCTGCAGATCGACGTCCATGTTCCGCAGCGCACACACCTCGGAGATGCGCAGGCCGGATGCGAGCATGAGCTCGACGACCCAGCGGAGGATCCTGGCGCCGGCCGGGCCGCCATGCTTCGCGACACCTGCCTCACGCTCAAGGATCACCTCTCGAAGGACCCATACCTGGGCGACGGAGAGGGCTTTCGGGCGTCCGCGGCGAGGCTTCTTTCGCCGCAGGCTCGCGATCGGGTTGTGGAGGATCGCGTCCAGCTCCACAGCGATTCCGAGCGCGCCGTTGAGGGCGGTTCGAACCTGATGAAGATCTCGGGTCTTGCCGATCTCTTTCAGGATGCCTTTGAGCCGAGCGGGCGTGAGCTCTTTGACAGGGATCGCACCGATGGTGCCTGTCAGGTACTCGGCAGTCGACCGGTAGACCCGCATCGACTGGATTTTCACTTCCTCCTGTCGATCCTCGAGCCACAGGGCGAGGAAGGTCCCCAGCTCGCTGTCGCCGTCAACCACCCTCACTGCGATGGCCAGTTCGTCCGCTTGCTCCTGGAGAAGCTGTTCGACCTTCTCTGGTGACGTCGACGTAGCTGTCAGCCGGCGAACGATACCTGCTGCGCCGCGGGTTCGAGCGCGGCCTCGGAAGCGTCCGTTGACCTCAACGCACTTCACTGATCCGAGCTCGCCGACGCCCAGGGCCGGGCGTCCAGCCATCAGGCGACGTCCTGGACTGGGTCGTCTGCGGTCTCCTGGCTTTCCAGCCAGGCGTCGACGGTGGCGCGGCGGTACTGGATTCGCTTACCCAATCGGATCCACCGGGGGCCCGTCTTGCGACGCGGGCTGCGCCAGTCTTCGAGGGTGCGAACCGGGATCTGCAGGTATTCAGCGAGCTGCTCGGTCGTCATCAGGTCAGGCATGGTGTCAGCGCTCATACCCACCACATGCGCGGCTGCATCCCGTCCGTGTGCATGGTCTGCCCGTAGAACCCCGTACACCCTTCCGTGAAGGGGGTCTGACGGGGCAATAAGTGGACTATTTATGGACACATTGCCGATTCCAGCTAACTGCTGCGACATTGCCACCCTTCCGAGCACCGCGGAATTACGCTGTTCCAGAGGGATAAACGGTAGGGCGGGCGGGACTTGAACCCGCGAATCGTTGGGTTATGAGCCCACTGCCTTAACCAGCTTGGCCACCGCCCCGTATGCGACCAGCCTACCGGGTCGCCGCTCAGCGATCGGGGTTGGAGAAGGGTCGGTCGTGGGATCCGGCGACCGGACGCGGCGCGGGGTCCGCGGCGATCCCGGGATCTGACGCGTTCGCGATGAGGTCATCGGTGCTCGGCAGATCAGCCGCATCCGGCGCATCGAACGACACGGTCGGTCCGGTTGGCGGCGGAACCAGTCGAGAGTCGCCGGCAGGATCACTGCTGCCTCGCGGGATCGGCAGCTCCTGGCTCTCCTCGATCACCTGCGGATGGTATCGGGTGAGTGCGACCACCCCGAGCGTGGCGATCGCGCCGGCGATACCGAAACCGACGTAGATCCACGTGGGAGCCGACGTCGCCTCACCGAGCACCAGTAGGCCGATCAGCACCGCGACGATCGGGTCCACAACGGTCAGCCCCGCGATGACGAGGTCGGGCGGACCGGAGGCGTGCGCAGTCTGCACGAAGTAGCCGCCCAGCAACGTTCCCGCCACGAGCGCGATCAGGCACACCAGCGTGAGCCACTCGAAATCCTGCTCCTGAATGCGCTTCAGCACGACCTTCGCCAGTGTGGCCACGAAGCCGTAGATGATGCCGGCGCCCATGATGTAGAACAGGGCCTTCATGCGGTTGCGCAACAGCACCCACAACCCGCCGAGCACGATGATGACCACCAGGAGGATGCTCAGAACGGTTCCGAGCTGACCATCCGTGACGGGCTTGTCCTCGGCATACATCGCGGCCAGGAAGACGAAGAGGAATGTGCCGCCCACGCACAGACCGATGGCGATCAACGATCGTCGGGTCGGCGTGAACCCCGTGATCCGCGCGTTCAGCAGTGTCGTGATCACGAGCGCGACGGCGCCGAGCGGCTGCACCACGATGAGCGGTGCAAGCCAGATGGCGGCCAGCTGACAGACGATCGCGAGGCCCAGCATCAGCGTGCCGACGATCCAGGAAGGACGAGTCAACAGCTGAGCGAGCTGGCCGCGGCTGAGTCCCCCGGCGGCGTCCTGGCCGCTGAGCTTCTCGACCTTGGAAACACCGCGATGCTGGTATTGCGTGCCCAGCGACATGAACACGGCTCCGGCGAGAGCGAGCGGGATTCCCAACAGGATCTTCGGGTTCTGCAGGAAGCCAATGAGGTCGTTGACGTCTGGCGCGGCCGCAACAGTCCCCCACATCACCCCCTGAGCCTACCTGCTCGGTGCCGCGGACTAGGCTTCTGACGTGGCCGTACTTCCGATTCGCATCATGGGCGATCCCGTCCTCCATGCCCCCGCTTCCCCCGTCGGCGAGATCACCGATGACGTTCGCACCCTCGTCGCCGACATGTTCGAGACGATGGACCTCGCCCCCGGCGTCGGGCTCGCCGCTCCCCAGGTCGGGGTGGCGCTACGCATCTACGTCTATTCCTACGAGGACGACGAAGGCCAGCCCTGGCGCGGCGAGATCATCAACCCCGAGCTGTGGATGGTGTCGCCGGAACCGGGCGCACCGGATCCCGACGAGGAATCCGAGGGATGCCTCTCTGTTCCGGGCGAGCGATTCCCCCTTCGTCGTTCGGATCGCGTCCGCGTCACGGGCATTGACCTCGCCGGTACACCGGTCAGCATCGATGTCAGCGGCTGGCGGGCGCGGATCATGCAGCACGAGTTCGACCACCTGGACGGCGTGCTGTACGTGGACCGCATCGACGACGGTGACTGGAAGAGCGTGCAGAAGATCGCAAAGAAGCGCGGTTGGGGTCGCACGGTGACCAGTTGGACGCCCGGAGTCGACGGTTTCGAGTCGTAATGCACAAATGAGCGCCGTCAGTGATTACCGCTCTGGGCGGACGCTCAGGTAACATTTTTTCATTCGCCGGACTCGCACCCGGTGTTCTGCACGCGCACTCTCTGTCCCGGATGGTGCGCTCCAACATCTCGTGGGGAGAACGCATGAAGACCACCGCAGCGCGCCGCACTCTGGCCGCAGCATTCGCCATCGCCGCCGCTGTCAGCCTGACCGGCTGCAGCATGTTCGCACCGAGCGCCACGCGCGACGAAGACGGCGAGATCACTGAGGCCGGCCAGCAGGACGCCTTCAGCCTCAAGATCGGTGACTGCCTGCTCGCGCAGGAGGCCACCACGATCACCGAGGTTCCGGCTGTGCCGTGTGACCAGGAGCACGACGAAGAGGTGTACTTCCTCTTCGACATGGAGGGCACCGATTTCCCGGGCGACGACGCGATCGCAGCCGCCGCCTCCGAGAAGTGTGAGGCGGAGTTCGCGACCTACATCGGTCTCGACTCCGCGACCTCCAAGTACGAGTGGTACCCGATCACCCCGACCACCGAGTCGTGGACGCAGGGCAGCGACCGGGAGGTGGACTGCGTGGCATACGCGGACGACCTCTCGAAGATCACCGGATCGCTCAAGGGCATCAACCAGTAAGCACGTCAAGACGAAGCGGGCGCGGTCTTCGGACCGCGCCCGCTTCGTCGTTTCCTCCTGATCATGTGAATATTCTCAGGGTTCCTGAGTTCTCGCACCGACCAGCGTTTTGTGCCATGCACACGCCGCAGATCGCGCCTCCCCTCTGGCTGGGTCGAGGACGGTGTGCCACCGTGGAAACAGTTCGTCATTCGTCAGAAAGACGGCCAACCCCCCAACGGATCGAGGAGCACTTATGGGTAAGTTCTTCTATTCAGACAGCGCCAAAGTCGACATCGAGGACCGAGCGCTTGCCCACCTGCAGATGGTCATTGGAACCAAGCTGCGTCGCGGCGAGGCGTTCCATTTCACCTGGCGTGAGGACGCCAGTCTCGGCGACGGACGCACAAGCGTGTGGATGCACGCGTCGATTCCCGTGGTGTATCGCTTCAGCGGGAGCCGACGCCCGCAGCTGAACCCCGAATGGCTCGACGCCCTCACCTACACCGCGAACTCCCCCACGGGCCTGCACCTGGTGCCAGAGCCGCAGAACTCCGGCGCCAGCACAGGCACGATTCGAACGATGAGAGGCTGATCATGGGTGTTCTCTTCTACGGCGGCCCCGCCGCACCGATCGAGATCGAGGATCGGACACTTGCCCACCTGAAACTCGTGTTGACGGCGAAACTGCGCCGGGGCGAGAGCTTCACGCTGTCCTGGGTTCACCCGGAGGGTCAGCCCGGCGGGCGCAGCACCCTGTGGCTGCACCCGTCGATCCCGCTGCGGTTCGTGTTCGACGACCCGAACCCGGCGGACATCAGCCCCGAGTGGATTGATCAACTCGCCCACTCAGCTCACTCGACGGGTGGCATCCGCCTCACGGCCGAGCCGTTCCACGAACCGTCAGCCGCGGGCAACGAATGGCCCGCCAACAAGGCGACAACTCCGCTCGCGAGGCAGGAGGTACAGGCATGACTCCCGAGATCCACGAATGGTGGCCGAGTCTGTCGATTCAGGCGAAGCACGCGCTTCGGGCCCTGGATGACGAGGCCATCCCTGCACGGGTGCGCGACGAGATCGCCGACATCACCGGAACGGTCGTTCCCGAGGAGGCACGACTGGAGCCGGCGGATGCGGAGTTCATCCGTACACAGCGCGAGATCGTCGACTGACGATCCCCAGCGGACATACACGGAGGGTGGGGCAGCCGCTGTGCAGCCCCACCCTCCGCTCATTGCCGATTGCCGTTACAGGTGCTTGCCGCCCGTCACGGCCAGAATCGTGCCAGACACGTAAGACGCGTCCTCCGACGCCAGGTATACGTACGCCCCGGCCAGCTCCGCGGGCTGTCCGGCCCGACCGAGCGGCGTGTCCTGCCCGAACTTCGGCAGCTTGTCCGGCCAGCCGGTCGCCGGGATCAGCGGCGTCCAGATCGGGCCCGGCGCCACGCCGTTCACCCGGATGCCGGACGGACCCTGCTGCTGCGCCAGCGCCTGCACGAACGCGGCAAGCGCGGCCTTCGTCATGGCGTAATCGAGCAGGCCCGGCGACGGCGAGAACGCCTGGATCGATGTCGTGACGATCACGGACGAACCGGGTTCCATCTCCGGCAGCGCCGTGCGCGCCATCCAGAACGGGGCGTAGAGGTTCGTGTGCATGACCCGATCGAATTCGCTCGTCTCGATCGCCGCGTCGTCGTCTCGCTGCTTCTGGTAGGCCGCGTTGAGGACGAGGATGTCGATGCCGCCGAGCGCGGCTCGAGCGTCTTCGACGACTCTCGTCGCGGCCTCTTCTGTCGTGATGTCGGCCGGCAGCAGAACGGCGGTCACGCCGGCGTCCTCGATGTGCTTCTGAGTCCTACGGGCGTCCTCTTCCTCTTCGGGGAGGTAGTTGATCGCGACGTCCGCGCCCTCGCGCGCAAACGCGATCGCCACGGCGCGTCCGATGCCGGAGTCACCGCCGGTGATCAGCGCGCGACGTCCGCGCAGGCGATCGGAGCCGCGATAGCTGCTCTCGCCGTGATCGGGACGTGGCACCGTGTCACCGGTGAGGCCGGGCTGATCCTGGTCGTCTGCGGCGAATCCGCCCGTCGTGTACTTGGTCCTGGGGTCGGTCAGTCGGTCAGTCATGCCGGCAGAGTAGGTCGGCTGGAGGGCCGGAATGCAGGGCCTTGACAGCGGAGATCAGGGCCGTCTAACCGTCGGCCAAACAGCGGCAGCGGCAGATTGTTTCACCGACGCTCCACCTTGTGAACCCCCTCCGGTTTCGCCTCGCGAACGCCTTGCATGGAAGCACGGAGACACCAGCCGGACTTCCGGCACGAAACCAGTCTCCCTGAATCCGCCCACCAGGGCGAGGAAAGGAATCATCATGGCTGATCGCGAGAACGAAGGACAGTTCGGAAACCGCTCTGATACTCAGGAGCAGGCCCGCAAGGGCGGCGAGGCGAGCACCGGCAAGTTCGGTGCCGAGAACGGCGCGGATCCGCACGAGGCGGGTCGGCGCGGCGGCGAGGCCAGTACCGGCAAGTTCGGTGCCGAGAACGGTGCCGACCCCCGTGAGGCCGGCCGCCGCGGCGGCGAAGCCAGCGGCGGGCAGTTCGGATCCGAAGGCGGTGCCGACCCGAGCGAGGCCGGCCGCACGGGTGGCCAGCACTGAGATGCACCATCGACACGGAGCGAGGGACGACGCATGGCGTCGTCCCTCGCCTGTTGCTGTGTCGGTCAGATGTGATGCACAATCGTCGCCTCCGCAGCCGCTCCGTGAATGCGTGCCACTCCGGCGAGGAGCACCGACTCCAGGGACGAGAACTGCTGTTTCGACAGACCGCCGAGCAGCCAGATCACCTCATACACGCCGTCGCCCATTCGCTCGACGCATCCGAGGATCGCATCTGCGTTGCCCCGAGGCACGGCGCGATCACTCAGCCGCCAGGTTGATTCATCCAATGACTCCAGAACCAGCTGGTGGACCCCGTCGTTCATCCTTCGCCCTCCTTCGAGCCCCCGCCGCTCCGTGAGAGCGAGCCGTTGCTGAAGTGTGCGGCAAGTAAAAGACTTTCGCCGCGGGGATTGACACAGCGGCCCCGGTCACGGCATAAGCCGCGGCCGGGGATGGTCAGCGGTCAAGGACGGCGCGGGCGACGCGCTCCGGACGCAGGTCCAGACGGCGCAGCAGCTGCGCATTCAGTGCCACCACGATGGTCGACAGCGACATCAGGATCGCGCCCACCGACATCGGGAGCACGAAGCCGATCGGCGCGAGCACACCTGCCGCCAACGGCACGGAGATCAGGTTGTAGCCGGCCGCCCACCACAGGTTCTGCCTCATCTTGCGGTAGGAAGCCCGTGAGAGCTCGATCACCGAGAGCACCGAACGCGGATCATCGCCCGCCAGAATCACCCCAGCGGATGCGATGGCGACATCGGTTCCGGCACCGATCGCCAGGCCCACATCCGCCTGCGCGAGAGCGGGCGCGTCGTTCACACCGTCGCCGACCATCGCCACGCGGCGACCCTCGCGCTGCAGTTCCTGCACCTTCGCTGCTTTGTCCTCGGGACGCACCCCGGCGAACACGCGCTCGACCCCGAGCTCGTGAGCCACCGTGCGGGCCACAGCTTCCGCATCACCTGTGATCATCACGACCTCGATGCCCTGCGACTGCAGTGCTACTACCGCCTCACGCGACTCCGGACGCACCTCGTCCGCCAGCTTCAGTGCGCCGATGACGGCGCCGTCGCGCAACACGTGGAGGATGATCGCGCCATCCGAGCGCCAGCTCTCAGCCACGGGAAGCTCTGTCGCGCTCTCTTCGGTGAGCAGATGCGGCCCGCCGACGCGGATCGTCGAGTCGGCGACCGAGACGGAGACTCCGACGGCGGGCGACGAGGCGAAGTCGCGCGAAGCCGGCACCGTCAAACCTCGCCCCTGCGCCGCGTGCACGATGGCACGCGCCAGCGGGTGCTCACTCGTCGTCTCCGCCGCCGCCGCCAGTGCGAGCACCTCGTCCTCGGTCACTCCGCCGACCAGCTCCACATCCGTCACGACCGGCTCGCCGCGCGTCAGCGTTCCCGTCTTGTCGAAGAGAACAGCGTCCACCGTGCGCATGGTCTCGAGGGCGAGGCGGTCCTTCACCAGCACACCGGCGCGCGCCGCGCGCTCGGTGGCGATGGAGACCACCAGCGGGATTGCCAGACCGAGCGCGTGCGGGCACGCGATCACCAGCACCGTGATCGTGCGGATGACGGCGTCATCACCACGCCCCAGCAGAGTCCAGACGATCGCTGTGATCGCGGCGGCCCCGAGCGCGAACCAGAACAGCCACCCGGCCGCCGTGTCGGCGAGCCGCTGTGCTCGCGATGACGAGTTCCGTGCTTCGGTCACCAGGCGCTGGATCCCGGCGAGCGTGGTGTCGTCGCCGGTGGCGGTGATCTGGATCCGCAGCCCGGAGTCGGTGGCCACGGTTCCGGCTGTGACGACGTCGCCGACGCCGCGCTCCACGGTGCGGGACTCCCCCGTGACCATCGACTCGTCCATCGACGCGTGACCCTCGACGACACGACCGTCGGCCGGCACGCTGCCGCCGGGTCGGACGATCACGATGTCGTCCACGCGAAGGTCGGTCGGTGCGATGCGCACGATCTCGTCGCCTTCGACACGCTCCGCCTCATCGGGCAGCAGCGCTGCCAGGGAGTCGAGCGCGGAGGTCGTCTGCGCCAGCGAACGCATCTCGATCCAGTGCCCGAGCAGCATGATGACGATCAGAAGCGCGAGCTCCCACCAGAAGTCGAGTTCGTGGTGGAGGAGTCCGAGGCTGGCGCCCCACGAAGCGACGAACGCCACCGTGATCGCCAGGGCGATGAGGAGCATCATGCCCGGACGACGAGCACGGATCTCGGCGACGGCTCCCGAGAGGAACGGCTTGCCACCCCAGACGTACATCACCGTGCCGAGGATGGGCGACACCCACGCGAGCCCCGGGATGCTGGGGAGGGTGTAGCCGAGGATCATGGCGAACATGGCCGACAGCGCCACCGTCGGCACGGCAAGCACCAGCATGATCCAGAACAATCGCCGGAACTGTCCGACGTGATCTCCATGGCTCGCGTGACCCGCGTGGCCCGCGTGATCGGCGTGACCTGCGTGACCTGCGTGGTCCTCGTGACCTGCGTGACCTGCGTGGTCCGCGTGATCGCCATGGCCCGCGTGACCCGCGTGCTCTTCGTGACCAGTGCGCGATCGGTCAGCTCCGGTCTGGTCCGGTTCGACGGAATCCGATGCACGGTGCTCGGCGTGGTTCATGTCCACTCCTTCGGCTCATGACCGGCAGAACGAGCCGATCGGAGGCACACGGTGTGCCGCATACCCGTAGGGGGTACTGCTATCATCAACTATCCCCACACGGGTGATATTCCTGTCAAGGCCACAGCGAGGAGGCGATGTGAGCACCGCGTTGCTCCGCTGGCTTCGGCCAGCGCTGCCCGTCCTCGTGCTGCTGACCGTCATCGGGATCCTCGGGATGCATGCGCTGTCCCGAGACCACGCGGCCCACGCCACCACCCCGGGGGCGGCAGCGCACGCCAGCATGGCCGCCGCGAGCGCACAACCCACCGACGTCTCCGCCGGGGCCGCACACGCTGTCGGATCGCGCGCACACGGCACCGCCACGCCTTCGTCTCACCCCGCCGGAGACTCGGATTGCGTGCCGGCGCTGCTGAGCGTCGGGACGCCGATCAGCGCCCCCGCCGCGACTGTGGCGATCGCCCCGCTGGCCCTGTACCGCGTTGGTGCGGAACTGACCGCCCGCGAGATCCCTCCCCCGCGCCCGTCTCTCGTCGTTCTGTCCATCAGTCGGACGTGAGTGCGACCGGGCTGTCTCACGCCCGCTCTCACTCACTCACACCGACTCAGATAGGAACCGAAACATGAAGAAGCACATCGTCGCGCTCGGAATCAGCGCGCTCACCCTTGCCCTGGCCCTCGTCGGCTGCACGGCCACCCCATCCGCCACGCCCACACCGTCCGCGAGCGCGAGTTCATCGATCGGAGCCGCGGACGTCATGTTCGCGACGATGATGATCCCGCATCACCAGCAGGCGGTCCAGATGGCCGACATCATCGCGGGCAAGGTCGACGTTGACCCGCGCGTGGCGGCGCTGGCGGAACGGATCTCGCAGGCGCAGGGCCCGGAGATCGAGCGAATGCAGGGCTGGTTGTCCGCGTGGGGCGTACCGTCCGACACCGCGTCCGGCGATATGGGCGGCATGCACCACGGCATGTCGGGGATGCTCTCCGACGATGACCTCGCCCGCTTGGAGGCTGCTCCGGGGGCGGAGGCGGGGCGGTTGTTCGTGGAGCAGATGATCGCTCATCATGAGGGAGCGATCGAGATGGCGCAGACCGCATTGGATGCGGCGCAGTCGGCCGAGGTGCGCGAGCTGGCGCAGCAGGTGGTCGATGATCAGAGCACCGAGATCGCCGAGATGCGGGAGCTGCTTCGCACCCTGTAACAGGACGGCCGGGCGGGCGACCGCCCGGCCGTCTCTAGCCTTCTGGACAGACCATCGTCAACCCCCGTGCCGTGCGCGCGGGGTGCTCCTAGCGTCAGAGACCTGACGAAAGGGAGGACCATGGTCCAGCAGACACTCGACACCCCCGACCAGCTCATCCACTTCCAGTTGCGTACGGCGCTCACGATGGAGAACGATTCGCTGGCCGCGGTGGAAGAGCTCGCCGGCGCAGCGCGCTCGAGCGAGATCAAGAAGCTCTTCCGTCATCACGCGGACGAGACGCGCGAGCAGATCGAGAACCTCGGCAAGGTGTTCCAGGTTCTTGACCTGAGGCAGAGCACATCGCCGTCGCCGAGCACGAAGGGCATCTCGAAGCAGGCGGGCTCTCTCATCGAGCGGTCGGCTCCAAAGCTCCGTGATCGCGTCGCGCTCAGTGCGGCGCTGGGCAACGAGCACTATGAGATCGCCGCCTATACGTCGTTGATCGTGCCGCTCACTGCTCTGGGTGCTTCTGAGGCCGTGACCCTGCTGCAGGCGAACCTTGATCAGGAGACGCACACCAGCGAGGAGCTGCTGTCCGCACTCCAGAAGCTGGCGGCGGACGGCTGACGCTGCCGTTCGCGGCGCGGGACGCTCCTCACTGGGCTGCCCGCGCCGCGCGCGGACTAGGGCATCACCAGATTCCCCTCGCTGTCCACATGGATGGCACGATCGCCGAAGTCCCGTGCGCCGCGCTCGTCCATCACCCGCGCCGCCGCATGTGACGCGTCCGGCACCGGCACGCCGTCCTCCTGCTCGAACCGCACAGATTCCAGTGTCCCCGCGATCAGAGCACCGTCGGTCCGCAGTCGCAGGCTCAGGTACGCACCGCGCCGGGTCTCCTCTTCGGCACCGAACACACCCCCACCCCCGAAGTTACCCAGACTGTAAGCGATGATCCGGCCGCGGTACTCCTCCATGCCTCGCAACACGTGGGGGCCGTGTCCGATCACGACATCGGCACCCGCGTCGATCGCCGCGTGAGCGAACGCCACGGGATCACCACGGTTCTCGCCGTACATCGTCTCGGTGCCGGGACGCACGATGTCGGCGCCCGGTCCCTCAGCCCCCATGTGGGCGTGCACGAGCACGATGTCGGCCTTCGCCGCAGCCGCACGAACGACAGCGCGCACATGACGGAGATCGGTCAGCCGATTGAACCCGTCGTACGGCGCGAACCCCACGACGGCGACGACGGTGTCACCCACGGTGGTCCAGGCGATCTCATCACGCTCCCCAACCGTGCGGATGCCGACGTCAGCGAGGGCGTCCCGAGTGTTCGCGAACCCCGCGTCGCCATAGTCACGCGAGTGGTTGTTCGCCAGATTCAGCAGGTCGAAGCCCGCCAGCGCCCCGACGACATCGGGATCACTGCGAAACGACAGGCACTCCCCCTGACCGCCGCACTTGTCGTATCCGGTGTCGTCCGTGACCGCCTGCTCCAGGTTGCCGGTCACCAGGTCCTCGGTGAACCACGGACGCACCGCATCGAAGTGACCGAGCCCGCGATCATCCGGGACCCGGTGCCCGGTGTCATAGACGAGGACGTCTCCGACCGCGCCGATGCTCACCTCGCCGGCTCGCTGCGCGGCGACCTGTGGCAGCGCCGCGGGCGGTGCCGGGAGTGCGGAGGCCGCGACGGCGACCACCCCGACCGCGCTCAGTACCGCCGCGCTTCCGACCACGCGCCAAGGGATGCGTCCAGCACCGACGTTGCGCGTGGGCAGATCGAACAGCCAGCGAGGACCGTCCTTCTCGATCCAGGAGCCGAGCAGCGCACTGACCGCCGTGATCCCGACGGTCAGCAGCACTGGGAGCAGCACCGCCGCGACCAGCTGAACGACTCGGTGTCCGTCCGACACCGCACCGACGATGAGGGCGTCGACGAGCACCAGGATCGGCATGTGCAGCAGGTATACCGGCAGCGTGTGTCGGCCGAGACGCACCAGCCATCCGCCGATCATCGGGACTCTCGGGAGCATCGGTGCCAGTGAAAGCCCCATCGCCACGCCCACCACAGATAGCACGGGCCAGACGCCCGGCACCGTCGCCGCATCGAGCAGACGCATGCCGGCGT
This sequence comes from Microbacterium sp. ZW T5_56, assembly GCF_044987425.1. Classification (NCBI taxonomy): domain Bacteria; kingdom Bacillati; phylum Actinomycetota; class Actinomycetes; order Micrococcales; family Microbacteriaceae; genus Microbacterium; species Microbacterium sp. ZW T5_56. Next base: position 70,917 of record NZ_JBJDRI010000016.1, read on the forward strand.
AGAGGAATCCGTAGCCGACCACCAGGAACAGCGCGACCTTCGGGTGCGGCCGAGCGGTGAAGTCGAGGATCGCCGGCGCGAATCGCGCACCGATGAGGAAGAATGCCACGTTGTAGAGCATCGAACCGCGATTGCTCACCACGTCGATGAGGCCCGCAGCCACGAGCACCGACAGCGCGACGGCGGGAACAAGCACCGCCCAGATCGGCACCCCGCGCACCGCACGCGCCAGCAGGAAGTACAGCGCGAGCGCGGAGAGATACCAGGTGTTCGGCGGACTGATCGTGATGGCCTCCAGGAACTCACCCACACCCCGCGGCACGAACGTCGGAAAGTCGGGGAACGCCCACATCGCCGCCGTGTGGATCAGGGTCCACAGCAGATACAGGTAGACAAAGCGCAGCACCCGTGGCCGAAGGACACGCGCCCATGGACGCGAGAGCGCGTCAGCGGCGAACACTCCGGACACCAGCAGGAACAGGGGCATGAGGAAGGGCCAGATGAGGTCGCTGAGCAGCCCCCACACCCCGGGAATCGGGATGCCGATGCGCCAGTCCACCTGCAGGTACGTCTTCAGCACGACATGCCAGAAGACGACGAGCAGGATCAGCGCACCCTTCAGCGCGTCCGCCCATCCGAGGCGCCCGTGACCGGGCGACATCATGCCGGGATGCCGATCGGCTCCGTGACATGTGCGGCCGCGACCAGTTCGGCGATCAGCTGCGGGTACTCCACGCCGACCGCCGCGAACATGCGCGGCACCTGGGACTGCTCGGTCATGCCCGGCGACGTGTTGACCTCGTTGAGCACGGGCCCCGTATCGGTGACGAAGAAGTCGAATCGCGCCACACCGCTGCACCCCATCGCCTCGTACAGTGATGATGCGACCGCGCGGATCGCGGCGTCCTCTGCCGACGAGATCTCCGCCGGGAGAGTGAACCGCGCCGTGCCGTCGTACTTGGCATCACGGCCGAAGACGCCGCCGTCTTCCACGCCGATCTCGAGAGTGGATCCCAGACGCAGCCGACCCGTCGCATCGCGGAACACCGCGATGTCCACCTCCCGCCCCCGCACGTACTCCTCCACGAGCACGGTCTCGCCCGACTGCCGGGCATGGGCGATGGCGTCCGGCAGCTGAGCGCTGTCCGTCACGACGGAGACGCCGTTGCTGGAACCGCCGGAGGCGGGCTTGACGACGACGGGCAGCGGCATCGCCACGGCAGCGGGCGCATCGGGCGTCAGCAGCACTCCGGCCGCGGTGCGGATGCCCAGCGCGGCAGCCACGAGCTTGGTGAGCCACTTGTCCATGCCGATCGCTCCCGCGCGCACGGGCGAGCCGACATACGGGATGCTGCACAGGTCGAGCAGACCGGCGACGGCCCCGTCCTCGCCGTGCACACCGTGCAGGGCGGGATAGGCGACATCGCACTCGCTCATCAGCGCGATCGCCCGCGCGGCGGACAACGTCGCCCCATGCCGATCGCGCCAGGCACCGGCGTCATCGATGGTGAGCGCCACGCTCTCCCACCCCAGCAACTGCACGGCGTACGACACCCCCGCCGCCGATGCCAGCGACACGACGTGCTCGTCATTGCGGCCCCCGCCGATCACAGCGACTCTCATGATGGAACTCCTTCCGCGCAGTGCGCGCGTTCGATGGTGCGATGCACGCGCGCCACCCGGCTGCCCACGTGCGTGACGATCTCGTGCTCGATGGTGTGGGACCAGGTAGCCCACTCGGCCACGGTCGGCTCACCGGCGTCGCCCGGGCCGAAGAGCGTCACGCTCTCCCCCGGTTCCAGGCGGTCATCGCCGGTATCGACGACGAGCATGTCCATCGAGAATCGACCGACGATCGGTCGACGCCGTCCACGCGCAAGCACCTCGGCTTGACCGGACGCTTCGCGCGGCAGGCCATCGCCGTACCCGATCGGCAGCAGCGCCAGATGCGTCGCGTGATCGGCGACGAAGTCGTGCCCGTACCCGACGCCCGTACCGGCCGCGGCGTCACGGGCAGACACCACGGGTGCCGTCAGCGTGAGCGCTGGGCGCAGAAAGCTTGTGGAATGCGAGGGGTCGATTCCGAAGAGTCCCGCACCGATTCGATGCATGTCGAACCCCGCTCCCACACCGGTCAGCGTGGCCGCGGTGCCAGCCAGGTGCAGCAGGCGGGGTGCCAGTGCGCGGCGTCGTGCCGTGCGCACGGCGTTTCGGAAGATGAGGCGCTCACGCGCATTCTGAGGATGCTCCGGCACGTCAGCGCAGGACATGTGTCCCATCACGCCGACGACACGGACGACACCGGCGACCTCGTACCCGTGAGCCAGCGCACACAGCTGCGCCCACTCCGAGGCGGGGCAGCCGTCACGCGAGATTCCGAGATCGACGTGGAGGTGTACGCGGGCCACGCTCCCGACGGCCCGCGCAGCCAGGGCGACCGCGTGCAGCAGGTATGCACCGGACACGGCGAGATCGATCTTCGCCGTCACCGCCAAGGCGAAGTCGGCATCGGGTGAGTTCAGCCAGCTGAGGATCGGCGCATCGATCCCCGACGCCCGCAACGCGAGGGCCTCCGCGATCGACGTCACGCCGATCGCGCACGCCCCGGCGGCGAGCACCGACGCCGCGATCGATCCGTGCCCGAAAGCGTCGGCTTTCAGCACGGCCATGACCCGACCGCCGGTCAGCTCGGCGAAGCGGGCCGTGTTCTCTCGGATCGCCTCGTCGTGCACGACAAGTTCAGAGACGCATGAGGACATGGATCCAGCGAACACAAAGCCGTGTTGCCCCGTCGTATGCGGTTTTCGATATGCGGACGATATGTGACGTCGTGCCAGCCCGACGGGCCGCGCCGTGTGCGCACGGGGTTACACTCAAAGCGACACACGTGCTCCGGGGTCGGTGAGAATCCGAACCGGCGGTGACAGTCCGCGACCCGCAGAGGCTTGCCTCTGCGGTTGACCCGGTGAAATTCCGGGACCGACGGTGATGGGTCTTCGCTTGCGAATGACCCGAGTCCGGATGGGAGGCAGCACGGGTCGCAGATGGATGCGCTGAGCGTGCCGTCGGCGATCGCGCGTTCCCTCTTGCGCACCCGGACACGGCTGACAACAGCCGGAGCCGCAGGCGTCCGGGAGAGGAGAACCATGTTCACCGGACTGATCGAGGAGATCGGCGAGATCGTTCGCGTCACCGCGGGCCCCGAGGTGGTGCGATTCGCGGTGCGTGCCCCGGAGGTTGCCGCCACGGCGAGCCTCGGAGAATCCATCGCGACCGACGGCGTCTGCCTCACCGTGGTCGCCGTCGCCCCGGCAGGCGCCGCCGACGAGTACGAGGTCGAGGCCATGCCGCAGACCCTGCGCGTGACCACGGCAGGCGAGTGGGCTCCGGGCGCGCACGTCAATCTCGAGCGCGCGCTGCGTGCGGACGCTCGCCTGGGCGGGCACATCGTGCAGGGGCATGTCGAGCAGACCACCGAGGTGCTGTCGGTCACCGATCACCCCGACTGGCGCGTTGTGCGCATCGCTCTGCCCTCCGAGGCCGCACCGCTCGTCGTGGACAAGGGCTCCATCTGCGTCAACGGCATCTCGCTCACGGTGTCCGCCGTGTCCGCCGCAGCCGAGACGGCCGGGTGGTTCGAGGTGTCGTTGATTCCCGCGACCATCGCGGCCACGACCCTGGGCGCCGCACGAGCCGGCACGCGCGTGAATCTGGAGACGGACATCCTGGCCCGCCACGTCGCCCGCCTCGCGGAGTTCGCCGGGGTGTCCCGATGACCGGCATCCCGGCAGCGCTGAGCGCCCTGCGTGCGGGTCGACCGGTGCTGGTCGCCGACGATGAGGGTCGCGAGAACGAGGGCGATGTGATTCTGTCTGCCCAGCTCGCCACCCCCGAATGGATCGCGTGGACGGTCCGTCACACCAGCGGCTACCTGTGCGCGCCACTGCCGGCCGAACTGGCCGATCGGCTCGAGCTTCCTCTCATGGTGGAGCGCAGCCAGGATCCGCGCGGCACGGCCTATACGGTGTCCGTCGACGCTGCCGCCGGCGTCACGACCGGGATCAGTGCGACCGATCGAGCTCGCACGCTGCGCGCGCTGTCCGACCCCGGTGCCACGGCGGCGGACCTCATCCGGCCCGGGCACATCCTGCCGCTGCGCGCGGTGGCCGGCGGTGTCCGCCAGCGCGCCGGCCACACCGAGGCCGCCGTGGATCTCATGCGTCTGGCGGGTCTCTCCCCCGTTGCCGTGATCGCCGAGGTCGTGCGCGACGACGGCGAGATGATGCGACTGGCCGAGCTGCTCGAACTCGGCGCTGCCGAGAACATCCCCGTCATCACCATCGAAGAGCTTCGCCAGTTCCTGGACGCAGCGGAGAACAGCCTGAAGGGACATGCAGCATGAGCGGTACCGGACCCGAACTGGAGGTCGACGGCACGGGCCTGCGTGTCGTGGTGATCGCGGGAAGCTGGCATACGACGATCTCGGATGGGCTGATCGCGGGCGCGGCGCGCGTGCTCGACCGGGCCGGAGCCGAGTGGGCGCTGGTGCGGGTGTCCGGCAGCTTCGAGCTCCCCGTTGCCGCGCAGGCGGCCTTCGCCGGAGGTGCCGACGCGGTCGTTGCGCTGGGGGTGATCATCCGTGGCGGCACGCCGCACTTCGAGTTCGTCTCCGCTGCCGCCACCGACGGCCTCACGCGGGTGGCGCTGGATGCCGGCCGTCCCGTGGGCTTCGGCGTGCTCACCCTGGACGACGAGAAGCAGGGACTCGATCGCGCGGGCTTGCCCGGCTCGCAGGAGGACAAGGGCGCCGAGGCGGCGACGGCGGCGCTCAGTACGGCGCGCACGCTGGCTCAGCTTCGGGCGTGATCGGCTGATCCGACGCCGCCCGGCACCGAATCAGCGGGGTGGTGCCGTGGTGGCTCGGGCAGCGACGTCGAGAAGCTGGATCTGCCGGGACGAGGCTCGGCTGGTGGAGATGACCGGCCTTCGGTAAGCGCCCACCCCACGCTGGCTCAATCCTGGGTCAGCTTCCGGCCGGCTGTCCGCCGATCCCGAACTCGGGTGAGATCGCACGCTGCACGCGCGCGGGTTTACCTCGCAAAGCCGTTCGCCGCAAGCCGGTATCGGGCTGTTCCTGAGCCTGCCTAGGGTGCAGTCATGAACCCCTCGCCCCCTCACTCCGATCTGCCCCGGGATTCGCCGCCGGTCCCCAGCGAACCCGCTGCGCCCGCATCCGCCGACTCGTCCGAGCGCAGTCGCGCGACGAAGCCGATCCCGATCCCCAGTTTCCAGCCCCCTCGCACCACGCGGCGGTAGTTAGCGATCAGCTGGCGGGATACGCCGCCGACGGATCCACAACGTCGATCACGTGCGCGCCGTCCCCACTCCCCGCGGCCAGTCGCCACACCCGGACGCGCTGGCCGATCACCGGCACCTGGGACTGCAGGATCGCTCGGCTGCTCGCTGTCGGCAGACTCCAGCGACCACGCACCTCGTTGCCGCCGTCCATCAGCACGGTCACCTCGAACGAGCCGACCTGCCCGTCCTCCTGCGTGGAGACCTCTCGCGCGATCACCCGTGCGTGCTCCACCGCACGCTTCGGCGCGCGCGACCAGAGGTCGCGCGCTTCGGCACGAGCACGCCCGTCACGCACGGCACCGATGTAGGCCAGCACCAGCGCGGTCACCAGCCCCGTGATCATGACGGTGAACAGCAGGGAGAACCACACACCGGGGGTCGGCTCGGTCCACAGCAGGAAGATCGATCCCGCCGCCACCACCGCGGCAGCGACAAGCAGCACCGCGATGATCACCCGGGCCGAACGGCGCAGCGGCCGCACGATCGGAAGCGTGCTCGGGGCCGGCTCATCGGAGCCAGGAGGAACGAATCGCACCACATGGCCGGGGAGAAGAATCGATGCCATAGCCGCACGATAGGGCATGCAGCGATCCGCGTCATCCCTCGGGAGATGACAGATCAGTGACGTCTTTTCAGCGCGGCGGAAGGACCGGTCGAGTGGGCAGCGGGGACGAATAGGCCACGCTCGTCGTGACGTTGCCCAGCGTCCCGATTCGCCCGCTGATCTGCTCGAGGTGCTTCATGTTCGTGGCGAGCACCTTCATGATGAAGCAGTCATCCCCGGTGACGTGATGCGCCTCGACCACCTCGGGAATCTCGGCAAGCAGCGAGTGCAGCGGTTCGTAGACACTGCTCGGATACCGTAAGCGCAGATAGGCCAGGATCGAGTACCCGAGTCGCTCGGGATCCACGGTGGCGGCATAGCCTGTGATCACACCGCTCTCCTCCAGCCGGCGCAGTCGCTCGGCGGTGGCGCTGTGACTCATCGTGATGCGTCGCGACAGGTCAGCAACGCTCAGCCGACCGTTCTCCTGGAGGGCGACGAGGATCGCGGTATCGACGTTATCGGGCTCAAGAGGGGAAGCAACGGCCATAGCAGCAGATTGCCACGAAAATCCCGTCGGTCGAGGGGATCTGCCGCGAATCCGGCCTGGATTCGGCTCAACGCCGCGAATAACGTGGCGGCATGACCGCAACAGCCGTTTCCCCTGATGTCCTCGTCGCTCACTTCGCCGGCAAGCTCACCTTCGAGACGGACCCGTCCGATGTCCGGGCCGACCAGCAGAACAGCACCATGTTCGTGCTCGTCGACTCACGCGGCGATCAGGCGTGGGCGCAGGGACGAATCACCGGCGCCATTCACCTGCCCACGGCGCAGATCGCCGCCAGAGCGCGGACTGAGATTCCTCTCGACACCCCCGTCGTCGTGTACTGCTGGGGCCCCGGCTGCAACGGCTCGACCCGCGCCGCGCTGGAGTTCGCAAGACTCGGCTACCAGGTGCGCGAAATGATCGGTGGCTATGAGTACTGGGTGCGCGAGGGTTATCCGGCCGAGGACGATCAGGGCGCTCTCGCATCCGCCATCGATCCGCTGACGGCACCGCGCGGTGCGATCAGCTGCGACTGCTGACCGCGGCGATCAGGGAGTGAGGACCACCTTGATGCACCCGTCCTCCTTCTTCTGAAACGTCTCGTAGAGTCGCGGACCCTCCGCGAGCGGGGCCGTATGCGTCACCAGATCGGTCACTCCCAGCGGTCCTCGGCGTCCTCGACCAGGGGCAGCAGCTCCCCTGTCCACCGACGCACGTTGCACTGGCCCATGCGCAGCGAGATCTGCTTGTCGAACATCGTCTTCATGGGCAGGAGATCCGCGTCACCCGCGTACACCCCGCTCAGCGAGACGGTGCCGCCACGGCGCACCGCGTCGATCGACGCGTAGAGCGACGCGAGTCGATCGACGCCGGCGTGAGAGAGCAACGGGCGACTCACGGCTTTCGGCAACATCGCCGCGCCGCGCTGCGCGATTCCCGCCATGGTCGTGCGGCGAGTTGCCCCACGGTGCCGAGTCCCATCACGAGCAGAGTTCCCCCTGCGGGAACTTCGGCGTAGACGACGCCCTGCCATGCGGTGGGCAGAATGTCGCTGAGGAAGAGGTATCGCTCGTCGGGCAGTTCCGCTCCCACACGGATGCAGTTGGCATCGGCGAGGGCGACTCGCAGGAATTCGGCCTGCCCACCGGGAACCTGACCGTAGAGCTTGGTGTAGCCGTAGAGGGAAGCCCCCGTTTCATAGTGGGTGTTCTGGGTCGTCTCACACTGCGACTGCAGCCCGTGGCGGCAGAAGAAGCAGTTCCCGCACGCGATGGTGAACGGCACCACGACGCGATCACCGACGGTCACAGTGCTCACCTCGCTTCCGACATCGACCACCACACCCATCGGCTCGTGACCGAGAATGTCGCCAGGATCCAGGAAGGCGCCCAGAAGTTCATACAGGTGCAGGTCGGAGCCGCAGACAGCCGTCGAGGTGACGCGGATGATCGCGTCGGTGGGCGTCATGATCTTCGGGTCTGGCACAGTCTCCACGGTGACGTGTCGACGACCCTGCCATGTGAGCGCTTTCACGCCGCCCCTCCCTCACGCCCCCGCGGAATCGGGCATCGGCGTATGCGTCCACCGGATGCCGGTTGAGTGGGGAGCCGACGAAGGTTCACGCCGAGCCCGTGATCGGAGATGGCCACGCTCGGGTCGCTGAGCGCCGCCACGGCGACGGTCAGTCCGGTGATCGCGAGCTTCTCCCCCGGGCACCGATGTCCGCTCGCCACGTCCGCGCCGCCATGCGGAATGAAGGCGCGGATCGCCTCGAAGTCGGTCGCGCCGATGAATCGCTCCGGGTGAAACTCCGCCGGGTCGTCCCAGGATGCCGCATCGGTGTTGGTGCCGAGGATGTCGAGCACGATGCGTCCGCCGGCGGCGACACGCTGTCCGTCGACCGCGGTGTCGCGCAACGCCCATCCGGGGAGCATCGGAACGAACGGGGCGGTGCGGCGCACCTCCTGCGCGAATGCGGTGGCAAGCGCTCCATCTCCCAGGGATCCGCCGGCCTGCGTCTCGGCCGCGATGCGTTCACGCCAGGTCGGGTGATCGTGCAGCTCTCGCGCGGCGAAGGCCACGAATCGCGCCACCGCGACCATCGGACGAATCGAGTTCTGCAGCTCCACGCCGGCGAGCTGCGCAGACAGCAGCTTCCCGTTCTCGTCGCGATGGTGAGCCCAGACATGGAGGGCAGTGCCCTCGTCCGGTCGAAGCTCCCCGGCCCGCACCGCCGCGATCAGCCGCGCAGCATGACGATCCGACCACCAGCGGTTGATCGCGGCGAGCGCGAATCCCGGCGCGTACGGCGTGCCGAAGCCGTCGACGATCTGCGCCAATCGCATGGCCCACCGAGTGCGTGCGGCCGACGTTCCCGGAACGCCTGCCCACTGCATCGCGGCACGTCCGAAGGCGCCCACCGCGGCATCGTATGCCGACCGCGTGCCGCCGTCCCGCCAGGCTTCCAGCTCGTTGCGCCACTCCTGTTCGACCAGAGGCGCGAACCGATCCACCTGCGCATCGTCATAGGCCACGTCCAGGAAGGCGGCCTTGCGGTGATGATGTGCCTCCCCGTCGAGACTGTGCACAGAACCGTGTCCGAACAGGATCTCCTGCACCGGGGCGGGCATCGCGCCATGACGCGCGACCCGCTCCTCGTCGTAGAACGCGTCCACGCCCTCAGAGCCTCGAATCAGGATGGCGTCGCTGCCCAACAGACGCATCGGTGCGGCGCGGGAGCCGCGGTTGACGCGCGACCATACGCGCTCGCTCAGCCGGTAGCCGTACGCGATGAGACCGAGCGCGTCGTCCACGTGGGGACCTGTATTCACTGCCTGTTCCGAGCGAGTCGTCTGCTCCATGCCTCCGGTCTACCGGGCAGATCCCGCGACCCGGTTCGGGGTTTCGCGCCGGGCTCCCGCGTGCTACAGGGCAATGTGGTGTCTCACGATCGTGCATGGAGCTCGCCCGCAGCGACATGGAATCGCCATAGCGCGGTGGTTCCGGACGGTCAAGCCCCTGCGCCTTCGCGTGGGCGGGGCGTGCACTGGTGGCATGACTGCGACTCCTGCTCCGCCGGACGCGCACCGGCGCTCCAAGACCCCCCGCACGGCGTTGGCCGGCCCTTACGGCCATCCGCTGCACGCCGCATTCGTCACGATTCCGATCGGCGCCTGGTTTGCCAGCCTCATCTTCGACGTGATCGCGTTCTTCGCCCGCGACCCCGCCGTCTTCGCCGCCGGAGCGAACACGCTGATCATCATCGGCCTCATCGGTGCCGTGCTCGCCGCCGTGTTCGGCCTCATCGACCTGTCCCAACTCGCAGCGGGCACGCCCGCGCGCCGCACCGCCATCACCCACATGACGCTGAACCTCGTCGTCGTGGTGTTGTTCGTGATCGACCTCGTGCTGCGCGTGGCCACCGAGCTCCCTCTCGCGGCCACCTTCGTCCTGAGTCTGGTGGCTCTCGCCACACTCGGCGTCTCGGGATGGCTGGGCGGGAAGCTGGCGTACCACTTCGGCGTCCGTGTGGCCGATGAATCGGCCCAGGCGACGGGGTTCCGCTGAACTGACCATCAAGCAGACGAAGGACGGAGCCCCCGTGAGATTACGGGGGCTCCGTCCTTCGTCACGGCGTCACACGAGCACAGGCTCGCGCGGAACGCCGATGGTGCGCGGTGCCAGAGCGCGGCGCACGTGCCAGCCGGCCGGGTAGGTGCGATCCGGCAGGCTCTCGATCAGCTCCCGATCGCGCTCACTGAGCGCCTCGCGTGCCGCCTCGCGAAGGAGGTCATCCTTCGTCGCGGGGTACTCCATGTCCCGCAGGAACCGATCCATGGTGAACGGGACCATGATCAGCCCTCCTCTGCAACGGCGGCGGTGCCGATCTCCGCTCGCTGGCGTGAACCGTGCACGGTGATGCGACGAGCACGCGCGCGCTCACTGACCGGGATGATCACCGACAGCACGCCGTTGTCGTACGACGCGCTGATCCCGTCCAGATCGACGCCGTCTCCCAGCGCGAACTGGCGGAGGAAAGAGCCCGCATCCCGCTCTCGCGAGAACCAGCGAACGCCCTCGGGCGATCCCATCGTGCGCTGCGCTCGGATCGAGAGCTGCCCGCCGTCGACATCCACGTCGATCGACCCGGGGTCCATCCCGGGAAGATCCGCATGGAGGATGTAGCGGTCGCCGTCACGGTACAGGTCCACGGGCATGCGCCGCGGCCCGCGGGGAGACTCGAGCACGCTGGCCGCGAGTCGATCCAGCTGACTGAGTGTGTCGAAGGTGAGTGCCATTGTTGTTCTCCTTTCCTGCGGCCCGACTGGGCTGTCATGTTGATGCAGGTTATCTGCATCGGCTGATGTAGATTTTTTATAGATCAGATCGCGGAGAATTTCAACCTGGAGGAACAATGGTCGGTCGTGATGGCACGACCCCGGTGTACGGCATCGCCGTCGCCGCTCAGCTCGTCGACATGAACGAGGCGAGCCTGAGGCTATACGAACGCCACGGCATCCTCACTCCGGCGCGGAGCGACGGCGGGACTCGTCGCTACAGCGATGAAGACATCACGCGCCTGAAGCGCGTCGGACGACTGCGTGACGAGGGGATGAACCTCGCGGGCATCGGCCGTGTTCTCGACCTCGAAGACGAGAACCAGGTACTGCGGAACGAACTCGAGGCCGAGCGCGGCGGTGCCGAATCGCGGTGAGGCATATGCTCCGCTCATGCTGATCGTCGTCTCGGGCACCCATGCCAGCGGTAAGAGCACCCTCATCTCCGACTTCGCGCACCGCCACCCGGAGGCGACTGTCGGGGGCGACATCTTCGATCTGGTCGACGAAGATGACGACCGCCCCAGCGCAGGGATGTTCGCCACACAGCTGCGAGCCGCAGCGGATCGAATCCTCTCTGCGCCCGCAGATCGTCTCTCCATCCTCGAGCGGGGGCCGCTGGACTTCCTCGCCTATCTCCTCGCTCTGGAGCAGCTCTCCGAGGACTCCATCGACCCCGCGCTGTGGGAACGTGCCCGACACATCACGGCGCGTGCCATGGAACGTATCGTGCTCCTGGTGGTCCTGCCGTTGTCTGATCGTGACAGCATCCACGTGGCCGACGAGGAGGACACCGCGTTGCGGTCCGCGATGAACCTCGCCCTCCTCGATCTCATCGACGAACGCGACCTGATCGGATCCGGGACTGTCCTCGAACTCAGCGGCACTCCCGAGGCGCGCGCCGCGGCGCTGGAAGACGCGGTGATCCGGTTCACGCGATGAATCAGGCTGCGCTCGCCCCGTGATCAGACCGGTTCCAGCACCGCTATCACGGGACGATGGTCGCTTCCCTTTCCCTCCGTCTCCACCACCTGAAGTGACACCGCCCGCCAGGCCGCACCCGCCAGGACATGATCGATAGGTGCCACCAGCCAGGCTGGCGCGGTCGATGGCCACACTCCCAACGCCGCTGCCCCGATGGTATGCGCCGCATCACGGCACCCCGGCATCTCCGGGAGGTGATCCAGCGTCGCGTTGAGGTCGCCCGCGATCACCACACGAACGCCGCGTGTCGCGCACTGCTCGGCAACCCAGTCCAACCCGTCCCGCCATGCCTGCATGCTCGACGGCAGCGGGGGCACCGATCGAAATACGTTGTCGCCGAACTGTCAGTACAAGTGTCACGAGAGCGGTCCCCGCTGCCACAGTGACCAGCGCCGTTCCCAGCGCAGCACGAAAGGAGACGAGCTGGGCGAAACCGAGAGCACGCTGGGCGCCGAACACCTGCGGCCAGACGAGCAGGAGGCAGCCGAGCGTCACGATCAGGAGACCAGAGAAGGAAAGCCAGGTGCCGATCCTGCGCGGTCGCGGACGCCGCCCATCTGTCGTACCCGTCCGTCGACTCATCCGACCAGCCTGCCCGCCCCGCCCGCGCAGTTCCTGAGCGGACGATGCCGATGCGGTGCCACCACGGGACTTGACCCGGCCGGGGGATGATGCTGAGGCGTCATCGGCGGTCATCCGCCGTGACCCCAACTCTGGGGTCATTTCAGCAGTGGCATCCCAGGCGCGAACGTTTGCTCACCGCTGCGCCGCGTCGTTGCGACACCCCATCCGGAGCCGCGGAGCACGGGAATTGTGGGATCGGGCACTACCGTGAGCCGTCGACGAGAGGCACAGGAGAATCGTTGCGCAACACCCGTCCGATTCTGGGTGCTGACTGGCCGATTCCTTTGAGACTGCTGTGCCGATAGGTTAAGAATGCTGGCCCCCCAAGACCAGCTGCCCGCGCGCCCGGGATCCCCGACAGGCGCGGTGCACTCTGCGTGCGCGGCGACGCGCAATCGAACAGGAGTGATCTGTGAAGAGGCTCATCGCAGGAGGTGCGGTCGGAGCTCTGGCCGCCACCCTGCTGACCGTGGGAGGGGTGAGCCCAGCCGCTGTCGCAGCGACCGGTGACGGCACCATCTCCGTCACGGTCGTCCAGGATACGAACGTCAACAAGAGAGGCGACGCGGCGGATGTCCCGCTGGCCAACGTTCAGGTGCGCATCACGGATGTCGCCGGCGCTTCGCTCACCGTGAACACCGATGCCACCGGCGTGGCAACGCTGGCCGGCGCGGACAACACCCTCGCGGGTGGTCGTTACCGCGTCGAGGTCACCAACCCGAACAGTTTCCGCTATTCCGAGGCGCAGATCACGGACGACCATTCCGACGCGGCCAGCTTCGAGCCGGCGGTCTCCTTTGTCGATGTGCGCAGTGGCGCAGATGCGAACGTCTCGGTGGGGTATGTCGACTACTCCACACTGGGGATCGACGGCGCGCGAATCTTCTCGGCTGTCCAGCCGGACAACGCGGGACTCGGCGGCACCGGCACTGGCGTCTACAGCGTGAACTACGACCTCACTGGCCCCGTCAACGCGGTCACCGACCGCAGCGAGCTCGGCGCCGTGTATGGCATCGGTATCGACAGGGACATGACCCAGCTCTACGTCGGTGCCTACGCGAAGCGCGGATCTCTCTATGGCCCCGCGGGTGCGGGCGGCTTGTACCGCGTGAACAGCGGCACCGGCGCATGGGAGACGTATGCCACGGTCGCGGACGCCGGTGACACCGAGCACGTGATGGAGCCCGCCGGCAGCCCCTACGTTCAGCAGGACTACGCCTTCCGCACTGCGGTCGGACGCGAGTCGCTTGGTGACGTCGAGGTGTCCGAGGACAACAAGTTCGTTACGACCGTGAACCTCAACACGCAGTCTCTCGTCGTTTTCCCCGTGCAAGAGGGGTTGAACCCTGCACCGATCCAGACCCTCAAGGTGGCAGCCCCCGCTGACTGTGTGAGCGACTGGCAGCCGATGGGCCTTGCCGAGCGTGGCACCAGTCTGTTCGTCGGTGCCGTCTGCGGTAGCGACCTGCGTGCCTTCGTGCTGGAGTACGAGCGGGCCACGGACGGCACCCTGGGCGCGACCCCGGTCAAGACACTCTCCGGCGACGTGAGCGCGACGACGCCGCGCGCCGGCCAGAACGGTCCCGGTACCGGCCTACAGCTGCACAACGACTGCCAGCCCGTGGACTGGCGTGTGTGGACGGACGAGGTGCCCCAGAGCTGCATCGACAACGGACGATTCCTCCCGAACACTGCCCCGGGTGTGCAGTTCGTCGTCCCGCAGCCGATGCTCGGTGACATAGAGTTCACCGACGATGGCCAGATGATCCTGAGCTTCCGCGACCGCAGCGGCGACCAGTACGGTCTGGCGCTCTACATTGGTCAGAAGAGCGCAGACACGCCTTCGTACGCGGCAGTCGTAGCGACCGGTGACATCGTCAACGTTCCGGCGGACGCAACGACTTTGGACTTCGCCACTATGACGAACCCCTTCGACGACAACGGTGGTGGGCACAACCAGGCCGCGTACTCGGGTATCACGTCCGTCCCGGGAAGCGGCACGATCGTCGGAAACATGGTTGACGCCAACAACATCTGGGGCACGAACGGACTTCGTGCATGGGATGCCGAGACCGGCGTCTACCGCGGCGGCAACATCGTGACTGTGGACTTCAGCAAGTCGATGGGCCTCGCCGACGTCGAGTCGCTGGTGCTGGAGCAGTCGCAGCAGATCGGTAACCGCATCTGGTCCGACGTCGATCAGGACGGCATCCAGGACCCGGACGAGGCGGCTATTAGCGGTGTCCAGGTGAGCCTGTACGACGCTGACGGCAACGTCGTGGCGACGACGGAGACGGATTCGAATGGCGAGTACTGGTTCGACACCGCGGATGGCGTGCTCCCCCGCACGTCCTTCGAGGTGCGCCTGGATCGCGCGATTGACTTCGAGGCGGGTGGACCGCTGGCCGGATACACCCCGACCGCGGCCAACCAGGGCCTCAACCGGGGCATCGACAGCAACGGCGTCACCACCGAAGGCGGACTTGTGTTCGCCGCGGTGACAACTCCCGCTGCCGGTATCAACGACCACTCGATCGACTTCGGTTTCGTTCCGACGCTCGTCTCGGTGGGCGACTACGTCTGGTTCGACGCGGACCACGATGGCATTCAGGACGCGGGCGAGACGCCGATCGCAGGTGTGGAGGTCATCCTCTTCGACCGCAACGGTGTCGAGGTCGCACGCACCACGACGGACGCCAACGGCTTCTATGCCTTCGGTGACCTGGTGGCGAGCAGCGAGTACACGATCGAGTTCCCCGCCACCGTCGAGGTGGATGGGAAGCAGGTTCCGCTGACGCGCGCCGACCAGGGCAGCGATGACGGGATGGACTCGGACGCTGACCCCGCAACGGGCCGCGTGACCTTCACCACCACCGCGGATGGCGACAACTCGATCCTTCCCGGTGAGGTTGACCTGCCCACGATCGACGCGGGGTACGCCACGCCGGTGCTCGTCTCCGTGGGTGACTACCTGTGGCTCGACGCGGATCGTGACGGCATCCAGGATGCCGGCGAGAAGCCGGTTGCTGGTGCCGAGGTGATCCTCTACGACGCCGAGGGTGTCGAGATCGCTCGCACGACGACGGATCAGGACGGGTACTACGCGTTCCCGGATCTGACGGCTGGTGCCGACTACTCGATCCAGTTCCCGACGACGGTCACCGTGGGCGGGAAGGAGTACCCGCTGACGAAGCAGGGTGCTGGCAGCGACCGTGGTGTGGACTCCAACCCGGGCACGGACGGAAAGTACGCGTTCACAGCCCCGACGTCGGGTGAGAACTCGACCGCTCCCGGCCAGGCCGATGACCCCACCATCGATGCGGGTTACGCGACGCCGGTGCTGGTGTCGGTGGGTGACTACCTGTGGATTGATGCGGATCGTGATGGTGTCCAGGATGCTGGTGAGAAGCCGGTTGCTGGTGCGACCGTGGTTCTGTATGACGCTGAGGGTGTTGAGGTTGCTCGTACGACGACGGATGAGAACGGGTACTACGTGTTCCCGGACCTGTCCCCGTCGACGGATTACACGATCGGCTTCCCGACCACGGTCACCGTGGGTGGCAAGGAGTACCCGCTGACGAAGCCGGGTGCTGGGTCGGATCGTGGTTCGGACTCGAACCCGGGTGCGGATGGCAAGTATTCGTTCACGTCGCCGGCGAAGGGTGGCAACTCGACTGCTCCGGGCAAGGCTGATGACCCCACTATCGATGCGGGTTATGTCCCGCCGGTGCTGGTG